>DASTKD010000017.1:0-7618 GCA_035716135.1 Ktedonobacteraceae bacterium | reverse complement strand
TACTGTCTCCGTCCATTGTCCTGAGTGAACCTGACCTGTCATCCTGAGCGCAGCGAAGGATCTCTCTGTCACCGCGCATAGATCCTTCGCTGCGCTCAGGATGACAACCGATGACCGCTCCTGGTGGGCAACTTTCTGATAATGCTCGACACCCGAATGGGGTAATGTTACAGAACGTCCGCCCGGGTTCTGTAGGGACAAGGGGAGGGGTGGGGCGGATGCGGGGGCCTTGTGCTTGTCCTCGTGGGGGTACGTTATCCTGCAAGGTATAACGAAACCCCCACGGAATCGCATTGCCGCGAGGACAAGCACAAGGCCCCCACCCATCCCCGCGTCCACCCCTTGTCCCTACAGGACGGGGAGACCGTTCTGCACATTTCCGATTTTGATTGTCAAAGTTCAACAGGACGGAGGGGCGTCCATTGCCGAATCTGGTTGTCAAAAACTATCAGGATGGCGGCTACAATATATTACCGCCCCGTAAACTCCGCCGCGCGCTTAGGCTTCGCAACATAGGCAGCAATACCTTCTTTGGCGTCTTCGCTCTGGAAGAGGAGTTGTTGCAGTTCGCGTTCGATTGCCAGGCTCTCGGAGAACGGGATTTCCGCGCCGGACTGTACGGCGCGTTTGATGCGCCCGACGGCTTTGGAGGCTTTGTGGGGCGGGCAGAACGATTTGGCGTACTTCATGACCTCGTCCCAGTAGTTCTCCGGCTCGTAAATGTAGTTGATGAGGCCGAGGTCAAGCGCCTGCTCAAAACTGATCAGTTTGCCCTCGGTCATTAGCTCGATGGCTTTGTTTTTGGGCAAGGCGCGCGCCAGGCGTTGCGTGCCGCCGGTGCCGGGGAGGACGCCCAGCGTGACTTCCGGTAAGCCGACACTGCCCGCGCCGCGTTTGGCGATGCGAATGTCACAGGCCAGCGCGATCTCCAGACCGCCGCCGACGGTATGGCCGTTGAGCGCCGCGATAACCAGCTTGGGTGTCTGCTCAAGGCGGATCAGGGTTTCGTTGGCGTGCAGGCAGAAATAATACTTGAAGGTGGGGGTGACGGCGTTGAGCATAGCAATATCCGCGCCGGCGCAGAAGAACTTTTCGCCCGCGCCGCGCAGCAGCAACACATGCACATCTTCATCGAAGCGGGCCTGCAAAATGGCCTCATCCAACTGGCGCATCATCTCGTGGCTGTAAGTATTGGCCGGGGCGTTGGTCAGTTCGATGATAGCGACACCATCGGATACCGTATAATTCACCAGCGTTCGTTCTGTAGTTGTAGTCACGCTTGATCTTCCTTTCTTACCGCGAAGTCTTGCAGAATGTCGTCATCCCTGACACATTCAAAGGGGGTACGACAGGCATTACAATACATCTGCACGGTCAGCAATTGCTGGCCGAACAGGGACAATGGTTCGGTGTTGGTCGAGCCGCAATACGGGCAGCGCACCTTCGTTTGTGTTTCGTTTGTATTATATCCCATGATTTACGTTTCACCGGTTCGCCGTGCGAGTACTCCCCATGTTTCCCAGGGCAGCGACTGGCCCGGCATCCAGCGTTTTGTAGTGGCATCAAACGCTACGGGTACGTCAATGTTCAGTTCGTTGAGTATAGGCATGATCTTGCGCAGGTAGCGATGGCGCAATTCATCCGGCATGGCGTCGATAATGCCCTCGTTGTACAGTCGCAGCATGATGGGGTCGTCTTGCGGACCAAACCAGCATAACGTCTCATCCCACAGGCGTTGCAGCGAGGCGATTAAGGTGGCTCGCACTGCGCCCCCGGCCTTTGCCAACCGGCGCACCCAGCCCTCGGCGTGCATGAAATGGACGCGCTCCTCCTGCACGATCTTGCGCGAGCGCTGGCGCAGCGGTTCATAGCTTGAGTTTTGCGCCGCCTCAAAAAAGGTAGTCAGGGCAGTATCGAGCAGGAAGTTGGTGGCGACGAAGTCTGACCAGCCGCGAAAGTCGTGGTCGAGGTAGGACAGGTGATGATGCAGCGTGCGCGTCATGGGGTCAAGCTGGCTGAGATCGGCCTGTCCCTGGGCGAAGTCCGCCAGCAGGGGATAGAGGGTACGCGCGTGTCCAAGCTCATCTTGCGTCATGGCCGCCGCCGCTACCGCCGCTTCCAGCGCGGGCGCGCCATTGCACCAGAAGGCATAGCGCCGCCCGATGGTCTGCTTATTATCAGCCAGCGACGACAGGATGGTGAATAAGGCCGCGTTGTCTACAAGAGTTGTTGCCATACGTTTTCCTTACGATGCGATTACCGTGACGATAGCATCACGCGGCACCAGCACCATCTCGACCCAGCTAAACTCGTCGTAGATGCTGCGCGCGTAGACCTGGGCCAGTTCCACGTCGTCCGCCATCACATTGCCGATTTCATGCAGAGGTTCTTCATACTTGCGCCGCGCAAAGACGTGCCACACGCGACTCTCGTTGAGCGCCTCGCGCCGCCCTCTCTCGCCAGTGGCCTGCGCCGCGCCTGCTTTGATGCTGGTCATGCTGAAATCCCCCAGGTACGCATAATCTCGATACCGTCCTCGCTCAGCCGCGCCTTCGTCCACACGGGGTCCCATACCACCTCGATCTGCACAGTCTCCACCCCCGGTTCGCGCAGCAGGCGCTCACGAATATCGTCCATAATGAACTCCGTCGCCGGACAACCCATCGCCGTAAAGGTAAGCTTGACGTTGACCGCGCCTCCCTCTCTTGTTAGCGCGACGATCAGCCCCATATCCACGACGCTGATCGGAATCTCCGGGTCGGTTACGTCGCGCAACGCATCCCATAATGCCGGGCAGGTCGCGTCATCGGATTTATGTGATTGCAGGGACGGGTACGCGGTGGTCATGCATCCTGCTCCAGCAGGCGCAGCATTTCTTTCTTGCCGCGCTGCACCATATCGACAAACTGGTCGTTCATGGGGCCGCGCGCCTTCCAGCGTTTCATGACATCATCCCAGGCGCAAGCGCCATCTTCGATCAGCCAGTGTTTGGCCTTTGCGTCAAAGTGCATGGGGAAAGGGCAATCGATGATATACTTTTTCTGCTCCTCGTCATAATGCGCCGGGACATTCAGATGCAATTCTTCGCACAACGGCACCGCCGTAGACATCCATATCTGGCGCAGTTCATCGTTGCTATGCCCCTTAAAGCCATATTCAAGCTGCTCGCCGTGCTGTTTCAGGTCGTCCGGCAGGCCGAACCATTCGACGGTCAGCATGAACATCCAGTCTACCGCCTTTTGTAGCGCTTCATGTCCGCCAGTATCCTGATTCAGCTTGCGCATCCCCTGTTCACCGTGTCGCAGGTGGAAGGTCTCCTCTTTATCCACTTTCACAAGGGCGCGTTTCCAGGGACCGAAAGTAGTACTCTGGTAGACATCGCCCAGCAATGTGTAACCGGCGCGATCATAGAAGGCGTTGGCGACAATCAATTCGACCCAGCTATCCAGAGGTATATCAAAAGAATAAGGATATTTGAAGTTGCGCGGCTCACGCTCGAAGATCAGCTTTTCGGTATCAACGCCCAGATCACGCAGCAAACGGTAGGCGATATGCGCGTGTCCCAACTCGTCCTGAATAATAGAGACCGCCGAACCGAAGGTATTCAGGGAAGGCGCATGTACGGCGGCATGATAATAGGCGGGGGCGCTAATCAATTCTGTATCGGCGGACACGGTCAGGATGCGCTTCATGCCCTCAAGATAGATGGGACTCATATGATCGACAGACTCGATGAGCTGTTGTTTGCGGATGCGGCCTAACAGAGCCTCTTCGCTCTGTAAAGCGGTCATAGTCATGGTTTCTATTGCTCCTTGCCTGAGAGACGAATGCTACAAAACTCAGGAGATACCATGATTGTATGTTGCCGGAAGAGGCGATGTCAAGCTAAGCCTATATCCCCATAATCACGTAGATATAATGGCGGGTCTCGCCGGGCAGGCAGTTGAGCCAGTTTGCGCCGCAGTTATTGACGGCATATTGCACGGTGCCGGTGCCGCCATTGTAGGCAGCCAGGGCTTTGGCATAGTCACCGCCGTACATTCGATTGTAGTTCGCCATCAGTTGTGCCGCCGCGCGCAGGGCTTGAACGGGGTTCCAGGGGTCGATGCCGAGTCCGGCAGCCGTGCCAGGCTCGAACTGGGCAATGCCTACCGCTCCCGCCGGGGAGACGGCGTTGGGGTTGAAGCCGCTTTCCTGGTTGATCTGCCGCACGAAATAGACTGGCGAGATACCGGCATCCGTCGCGTCCTGCTGCGCGATGGCGATATACTGGCTTTTCGGCAGCGTCACCGGCGGTAGCGTCGTGCTGCCCTGGGTTGTCGTCGGCTGCTGTTGCTGCGCTGGCGGGGCTAGATGTGCCGCATATGCCAGGTTGGTAGCCTGCTCGCGGATAAAGTTGCCAAAGCCCGATAAACCTGGGAAACTGCCCTGCCCGGCGGCCAGCGGTGAGAGGCTAAGAAGTGTATATCCAAGCATAATCAGAATGATGCCGCATACGATGATAAAACGCAGGCGCGATTTCACCCTGCGACGACTGGTGGTACTTATCTTCTTACTGGTCTTGTTGCGCTTCTTTGCGCCTGGAATGACCACCATGCGCCCGGTATTACTGGCCGTCATGGTCGATTGGAGCGCGGTCAGCAGCGAAAGAGTATCTAAGTCTGGTTGTGTATTCTTAACGGGGGTATCTGTGCGTAATGGACCCGTATCTTCAATTTCATCTTGAAACGTCGGAAACGGATGGAACTGCTGCATATTTACCTCATCTACGCTAAAAAAATACGTGACCGATTTGTCATCTCTATTTGCCGAGTCTACATGAATAGACCGAACATCGTCAATTTTTCGGGCAATACGCCGCCAAAAATAGCATGAATGTCCCAAACCTCCACCTTTTCTTAACCAGGTTATGCCGTTTTCCTTTACAAAGCTGATGAGCTTTGATGGGCATTTTGTGGCTCTCTCTCCGGCTTTTTTGAGATGTGGAAGGCGACCCTTGCGGTCGCCTTCCACATCTCCCAGACATCTCTTTTCACCCCGAAAGATATAGATTCCATTTTGTATCATTGTTGCTTTTTCCGGTGCCTGCTGGTAAAGTAGACGTACAAATTGAAGAGGATAGAGCAAGCACGATGATCGAGCCGACCGCAACGGGGGAGAAACTTGCGCCGTTCATCAAATGGGCGGGTGGGAAAGAGCAGGAGCTAAAGCATATTTTGCCGCTTGTGCCGCCCTTTGAACGCTATTATGAGCCGTTCGTGGGCGGCGGCGCGGTCTTCTTCTCGGTGCAGGCGCGCCGGGCTTTCGTCAACGATAAGTCGCTCGAACTGGTCAACCTGTATCGCGTGATCGCGCGACAGGACGATGATTTCTTTATGGCGCTGGACACGCTGGTCGAAGGTTGGCAAGCGATTAGCCAACTGGTAGACGCGCATACAGCAGAGTTACTCGCGCTTTATCAAGGCTACACACTAAAAAATGGAGGCGCGCGAGACGCAGAACCCTTGTTGCAGGCTTTTGTCAAGCAGCACCGCGCTGTATTCGACGGGCTGTTTGAGGATTTTTTGCCACAGGAACGCCATCATTTCTTGCGCGAGCTACAGAGAAATCTGGCAAGCAAAACACGGCGCATGAAGATGCTAGAACAGCAAAAAGGCCATTTGCCAGACGCGGATATCATCGCCAATCTGGAAAGCGCGTTGAAAAGCGCGTTTTACATGCACCTGCGCCACCTGTACAACCACACGCCTGAACTGGCCTTATCGCCCGGTCGCGCCGCCGCCGTCTTCTTTTTCGTGCGCGAAAATGCCTATGCCTCCATGTTTCGCTATAATCAGCGTGGGGAGTTTAACGTGCCATACGGAGGCATTTCCTACAATCGTAAAGACGTTGCCCGCAAGATAGCCTTGATGCGCTCCCCGGACCTATACCTGCATTTGCGAAACGCCGTAATCGAGCAAATGGATTTCGAGCAGTTCTTGCTGCGCTACCCACCCCAGGCAGGCGATTTCATCTTCTTAGATCCGCCCTACGACAGCGAATTTAGCACCTACGCCCGCAATACATTCGATATGTGTGACCAGCAACGCCTGGCCCGTTATCTCCTGCAAGATTGCCACGCGCAATTCATGCTGGTCATCAAACGCACGCGGGCCATTTGCGACATCTACCAGCAGCCCGGCATCTCCATCAGAAGCTTTGACAAAAAGTACATGGTTAGTTTCCAGGACCGCAACAACCGGGAAGCTGAACACTTGATTATTACGAACTATATTGTCCAGTAACTCCTACCCCACAAGTCCCATTGCGTTGCTCGTTTTTGAAACAAGATGATATAATCGCTACCGTGCATGTCCTCACATCGTTGTCATGCCAGGGCAAAGAGGTGATTCGATACATGGGTAAAAAGCTTGCGATACTGCTTCTCACATTGACGGCGCTGGTCGGGGTCTCAGGCGGCTACATTGCGGGTGGTCTGCAGGCGTATTCGCGCTATCAGCAGGGCGTGAGTTCGGAACGCTGCGGAGGTCAGAAGCCTGTACATATTTGCGTTCAAGCTCCGGCAGAGGTATTTAGCGCGTATTATTCCTTTGATCTTTCCACGCATACACCCCTCTCTACCATAACGTACAGTAGCAGCAACCCGCTTACGTTGATTATTAGTGTGGGTATAGTGAACTTTACCCAGGTGGAGACCCATACCGTTACGGCCAGCAGCGCCGCGCAATCGATCAGCTTTACGCCCGCGCTGCTCGACCAGGCAGTGCGCAAGTTGACGAGCGATGTCAATACTGCGCTCAGTGTGCGCGTGACGGATACGCACAATAACCTCTACTATTACAATGATAGCCCTCTGCTGCTGCACGCGCACCAGTTGATGCAGTGGGCAGCGGCGAACCGGCTCAAGATCGGCGCGTGGGTCACGCCCGACGATCCGGCGGTTATTGCGCTGCTGGCGAAGGCCGCGACCCACCTGGCGAGCGAACCCGCGCCCGCGCCTGTCGCCATGCTCGGCTATGCCAATCACACCACACCCCAGGCCGTGCGCGACCAGGTTGACGCCATTTTCGACGCACTGCGACTGGATTACCACATGCGCTACAGCGCGGAAAACGTTCCCTACAACGGGCCGGGGGACAGCAGCGCCGCGCTGGAAAACATCAAACTGCCATCCGAGGTTTTGCAACAGCACAGCGGTATGTGTATCGAGTTAACTGTATTGCTGGCTTCCGCCGTCGAAAAAATTGGCCTGCACACTGAAATCGTGATTATCCCCGGCCATGCCTTCCTGGGCGTGGCCGTAACGCCAGATGACAGGCAATTTCAATACTGGGACGGCGTACAGGTGAACAACCAGGTGGCGGGCGATTCGGCCAATATCTCTACCGACCAGGAGTATAGCGCGAACGCAAAGCAAATTGTGGATACGATTCTGATTAGCACAGCGCGCCAGCAGGGTGTCGGCCCAATGGTATAATATCTGACAAAAGTTCATGATGAGAGGGGTACACGGAGACGAGCGCCATAAATTTTCCTGACTGGTATCTGGCCGGCTGCTATGGTGGATTGGCCTGCTGTATGTGCGCCATTACTGCCAATGCGCTTTATACGACCTGGC
>DASTKD010000016.1:0-6326 GCA_035716135.1 Ktedonobacteraceae bacterium | reverse complement strand
TGGCCTGTTCGTAGTTGCCTCGCTTTTGGGCGATCTCGCCGAGGTAGAGCAGCGCGCCCGATTTCCCATCATCTTTTCCGTCATCGTCGCGCAGGTTTTCAGCACCTGCTAATGCTCGCTGTAGTTGTCTCTCGGCCAGTTCGTAGAGGCCACGCGAGCGCAGGTAGGGGATGAAGGCATAGATGCAGCGCATCAATTCATGTACTTTGCCGTGAGTGTACGCCGACTCTAGTGCGGTCAGGATGTTGTTATATTCCACTTCGAGGATTTCATACTCTTTTTTGTGCTGTTCCACAAAGTTCGTCATGTAGGTAATCAGGCGTTCGTGAGGAGCAGGATCGTCTCGCAAGGCGGCACGCGCGTAGTCGGCGATGGTCTGGTGCAGCCTGTAGTGGGTGGCGTCGGCCACTTCTAGCAAGCCCCTATCGATGAGCGTATCGAGATCGCTCATTTCGCATCCGGCAACGTAGAGCGCGGCCTTCTCGGAGAAATTATTGGGTTTGGGCAGGAAGACGGAGAGCGCGTACAGGGTCGCCTTCTCTCGCGGTTTCAACTGCTGGCAAGTGACATCTATCACTGTATAGAGTGAGATGGGCATATCGAGTTGCAGGCTGGTATGGCGTTCCGCCGGGCCGCGTGGCTCGCTGATATGCAGGCGCTCTCCAGCGTCGCTCAGTCGCGCCAGGGCCGCATCGACGCGCCGCGCCTGCCCGCTGTAGGATTGCAAGCGCAGGTAGTTACCCAGCAGGGTCAGAGCGAGCGGCAATCCGCCTGCCGCCTGCGCAAGCTCGCTCACCTGCTGTGTTTCACGCTCCTGGAGTTGCGGAGCCAGTGTACGCAGCAAGAGGATGCTATCGTTTTCGCCCAATTCACGTATGATGTGGGTAGCGTTCTGGGCAAATGCGCTGGCGATGCCAGGAAAGCGCGTCGTTACCAGGTGAGCGCAATTGGGGCCACCCACTTTGAATACCAGCGCATCCTTCAGTTCCCAGGCGTCGTCGATTACCAGCAGCATCCGGCGCGCCCCGATAGCATGGCGCAACTGCAAGGCCAACGCTCTGTGATCGCTCTCGCCCGCCATGTCGGATGCCGCGATACCGAGCAACGTACTCCAGCGGCTCAAGATGCTCGATACGTCGGGCGTGGGTCCCAGCGCCGCCCACAGGATGCCATCGCGGAAGTGCGCTCGTATCTCCTCGTCGTGCGCCAGGGTGATAGCAAGGGTGGTTTTGCCTACGCCGGGCAGACCGTGCAATGCAGTCATGGCTACATTATCGCCTGCGCGCAAACGCAGGCGCAGCTTCGCCAGTTCGCCCTCGCGCCCTACCAGGAACACCGGCGGCGGCAATGGGATTGAGCCATCATAGATTGCTTCATTGATACTCGTGACAGGCGCAGCATCTGACGAGTTCGTAACAACTTGAGGAGGAGAGGCTATATCAAGGACGACAGGTTCGGATTTGGATGAATTGGTAGGAGTAACGGGTGCCTCGCCAGCCAGATCAAGTTCTTCTTCCGTCTTGCCAAAGAGTTGAACCAGTTTTTGTTGGAAGTAGGGGCCAGGGCGTGTAGTGCCGCGCTCCCAGCGACTGACATTGACGTAGTTCGTGCCAATGCGATCGGCTAGCTGCTTTTGCGAGAGCTTGCGCTGCTTGCGAGCCTCGATGAGTCTGGTTCTCGGTTGAACCTTCGCATCCATCTTCATCATTCCTTCGGTCAGACCTGAAAATGATAAATCTGATAAATGTAATGATAACATAACTACTTACATAAAGATAGGTAGTAAGGCATAATTTACTTAATAACTGTAAAGTAAATTTAACAAACAGGGATAGCCCTTACAAACGGGCAGTAGTCAGGAGAAGCAGTATGCAAGTTGTTTGCCCTCCCAAAGCAAAGAACACGACGGCATTTGTGACAACAACGCAGGATGCTGAAATCATCCGCTACTTTCCCCTGCAAGGTACGTTGCCCGAAGGGCAGACGCTGGTTTTGAACACTGCGTTGGGAACGCTTTCGCTGCTCTCCAACGGCGATGTGATCCCCCGCCTGCTCATCCAACAACAATTTACCGCCAGCGAATTAAGCCTCTTGTTGCCCTTGCTCGAGCAGTTCCCCCACTATTGTCCCTACGAAGTCATGTTCGCCAGCTTCTACAACGGTACCATCAATGAAGCTACCATCGAACATTGCCGTGTGCAGTTGCAGGATGCGATGGAGGCCGGTTGCTGGGACCAGCAACTTCGCCCGGTGCGCAACGTGCTGTCGCGTATCCGCTTCAAACTGCGCGGCTTCAACCTGGACATCATCTCCATTCTGGAAACTGGCTACATCCTCATGGTGACGACTCGCATGAAAGCCCGTTCGTAAACTTTTCAACTGTACTAGCGCGATCTCCCTCTCCGATCCCTGTGGAACCAGAAGGCGACCCTTGCGGTCGCCTTTCGCACTCCCATACACCTCTGTTCATCCCGAAGGATACAGATTCCCCCTGCCGCAAAACTCTGTTTTTGCGTTTCTACAAGTTTCTTCTGTCTTATACCAGAGTTAGAAAAGACAGCCAAAAAACACTTGTTTTTTCACACGATCTTGTGTACTGTTACTGGTATATATATTTCCGGCGAGAAATATATGCATGGACACCATTTTTAGCGTCTGGCGCGACGTTGCACCTGTAGCAAGATAAACGGAGTTTTAGCCACATTTCGGATTAAACTACAACCGATGCAATCATCTTTTAACGCGCTAACGAAGTGAAGGAGTCGCGCTATGCAAGGAATCTCGTACCGGAAGATCGCTTCCGCGATGTATGAAATGCCCCAGAGCGATGAAGAAATCCTGCACTACACGATGGAAGAATTGTTGCCAGCCGGTCACACACTGGCAATGAACGTCCTCTTAGGCACGCTCTCACTCATCGCCAACGACTCGAATCTCCCCTATCCCCGCATGGTTGCGGAGCAGCAATTCACCATGAGCGAACTGAGTCTGCTGCTGCCCCTGCTCAATTCGCACCCGCACTATTGCCCGTATGAGGTGCTGCTCGCCAGTTTCAACCATCGCATGATTACGGAAGCGACCATCGAACGCTGCCGCCAACGCCTGCAAGATGCACAGGACGAAGGAGTGTGGGATCAGGAGATGCGCCCCGTGCGTAATGTCCTCTCGCGCACACGCCTGAAGATGCGCAGTTTCGGCGTTGAGATCGCCTCTATCCTGGAGACGGGTTACGTACTCATGAATTTGCCCGCCCGCAAGAAAATGGGAGCATAGCGCGCGCTCCCGCTATGCTGGCCCACCTGAAGAGCCGCTTTCCAGGATTACCCCTGTATTGGCGCTGAATATCACGTCGCTCACATTCTCGATTGTCTTATGCTGCGTGCTATCGTATGAGGTATGACGCCATATTACAATACAAACCAGTTCCTTCTCCATCGGAGTCGTCGCGCTGGCCTCTCCAGGCATACCTATGCTCTCACCAGGCAGGCTTAGCGCGTCTTTGTAGTCGGTAAAGGTAATGGTTGGCGTGCCACTGGTATCAACGTTCGGGAAGGTATGCGTTTTAATGTATTGCATCGCGTCTGCTGCTGTAAACGAGAGAGTGCCTGGCAGGTGCGGCGTAATTCCCTCCACCGGTGTGGCGGGAACCGTTGGTCCGGCATACATGCCAAGCGGAGTGCGCCAAAGCCGTTGACCATTCTGGATGCGCAGGGCTGCCATAGCGATAACTGCCGTGTTGGGATAATCGGATTGTACATAGGCCGTGTCGCCCTGCGTTACCGTCGGGGCGGTAAATTGACCGTCACTCAGGTAAAACCAGCGCAAGGCTCCCGTATCTGCTTGCAGCGCGACCACGTAGCCATCCTCCGAGCCAACCAGCACGGTGTTGCTGGCAACGGCTCCCACGAAGACGTTCCTGTCATCGCTTCTCGGCAAAGCGTGCAGTTGATCGATTTGCGCGGACCACTTTAGCGCGCTACTATGGGCATCGAAGGCGTAAATGGTATTCTCGTCCGACCCGATATAGACGGTATTGCCGTCTACAACGGCGGGACCATTTGGCCCGCTCCGCATCGGATAGTGCCATAGCATCTTGCCAGTAGCGGCGCTCACAGCTACGAAATCGTCCACATGCGGACCAAGATCGATTTGCGTATTGATGCTCGCATAGATAATGCCGTTTGCTATCGTTGGCACCGAGTTCACCAGGGCTGGCCCATCATCCCACAACAGCGAACCATCTTTTGCGCTTAACGCGGTCAGCGCATTGCCTGACGATGCAACATAGACCGTTCCATTACTCACGGTGAGCAGATCAAGCGGCTCCGGGAGAATGTTTGTTCGCAGATCATGGCTCCACAGCAGCGTGCCGTCGCTGGCGCGTAAGGCATCAATGAGATAATCGCCTCCGCCAGGAGAGGCACACAGGTATAAGACTCCGTTGGCAATGGCGAGCGGAGGTCGGATAGCCATTGCATCGCTCTGAAATATCGTTGTATTGTCCAGCGTATGGCTCCAGAGCAATGAGCCGCTGGCGGCGTTCCATGCCTCGATACTATTCCTGCCATTATCCGAAGGAGCGGTAATAGTATAAAGAACGCCGTGATCGACAAGCACCGACCAGCTTACATAATCATTCGCGGAGACCGGAACGCGCCGCACCAGCGCGCCTGTGCTGGCCCGCAGCGAGTAGATGGAATGAAGGCCATCGGTGGCGTAGATGCTCGATTGATCGAGCGCAAATGTTGGTATGCTATGGCTCGATGGGTCGTCGCCATTCGCTGCCAGATTGCGCAATGTGGGTGGTTGCGCTAAAGGTGGGAGCGGATTGGTGCCTGGTTGCTGGTTTGCGGATCGCGCCTGGCCCTGACGGTGGTTAAACAGTAGCAACGCACTCACGCAGAGACCCGCTATAACAACAAGGGCAACAAGTATGTTCAGCGGACGTGCCAGGCGCGAGTTCTGCTTCGGTCGCATAGAAGGCTTTTCCCCGGCGGGTGGATGTGATTCCTGTTCTGGCTCAATCATATTCTTAATACCTCTCCTGATTTTTCCTGTCTGGAATTAGTACGCTTTCCACCACGCTGTTGTTCCCATATCAGCATTATCGTATTCGGGTGTCACAATTCATCAGGAGACCTTCATGCAATTATTTGATAAAAAGTTCTAATTTTACCACATAAAAGAAGCATACTTGAAAAATAGACTCATGTAGTTTATATTGAAGCAACGCGATATTTATATTCTTACCGGGAGCTTGCTTTTTCGTCATAACCAGTACAGGAAGCGCCAGACACCGCCCGCGCTATTTCAATGTCTGGAGATGGGAGATGCCCGGATGAACACAGAGCAACATGACAAAAGGGATATAGACGTTAAACCCAGGCTGCTCTATACCCATTTATCAACAGGGGATGCAAAATACCACGATATTGAAAAGATGGCTCTTGTTGAGTTTGATATAACCAACAACAGCGAAAAATCCATACTCGTCAGTCTGGTATCCGAAATCGAAGATTGCTCCTATGAAAAGAACGATCCTTTATGGCTTGCGCCGGGGCAGCGTCTTATTT
This sequence comes from Ktedonobacteraceae bacterium, assembly GCA_035716135.1. Lineage (GTDB taxonomy): Bacteria > Chloroflexota > Ktedonobacteria > Ktedonobacterales > Ktedonobacteraceae > CF-113. The sequence continues at coordinate 753 of DASTKD010000016.1, read as the reverse complement.
GCCGCCAGTTGCCCAGGATTAAAGACGCCAATGTTCATCAGCTAGATCAAGATAGATCAACCCAGGTACTTACCTCTTATATTTACGATGGAAAAACATATCCCATCAAAGAAGACCTTTCTCTCACCGTGATACCATACAATGAGATAATCTGGCTCATGCCCCATCCAACTGAAGCAGGCAGCCGCATCTCCCTTTTTCACCACATTGTTGCCTGGGTATACGACGATGGCGATAAAGATGTAAAAGAAATGCAGGATAACGTGTTAGCGGAACTGGAGCGTGAAAAAAAGAGTCCGGGCTATCCACAATACTTGAATGAATACGACGAGGAAAACAAGCCGCGAGAGTTGGTTAGGACTATATTCCGCCTGCTCAGGGACAGTAAAAAGATCTCCTACCGCTACCGCTACGATTCAGAGGGAATTCAACGGAGTGAAATTGAAATTAGCCAATCCGTTAAACGGCCTGGCAAAACGCTTCGCGACGAGAAAGGCAATTGTATCGATATAGCCGTACTCTGCGCCAATTTAATTATAACAATAGGGCTTGACCCGATCATTGTCATTAAAAAAAATCACGCTTTCGTTGGCTGGAAGATCTACAGTGAAGATGTCTGGAATATCCTTAATGCTGACGAAAAACTTGAGCGCCAGGAATATGAGTTTTTAGATACAACTTGGTCAGATGATTGCAATAAAAATTTTGATGAGGCCAGCGAGGCAGGGAAAAACCTTTATGATGAAATTCTAA
>DASTKD010000015.1:0-7242 GCA_035716135.1 Ktedonobacteraceae bacterium | reverse complement strand
GGAGTAGCGGCGCGTTGCCAGCAGCAGACCGGGCAGCGCGATCAGCGTATCGCGGGTGTTGTCCTGCTCACCATAGTAGCCGGAAACCACGCAGGGTACGTTTTTAACGTCGGGGATAACGGGCGCGTAACCGCTCGCGGCGTTATCCCGCGTGGCGGGACGCTTCGCAAGCAGGCGATTGCCTGCCTGCACAAGCAGGCGCAGAAACTCCTCGCCCTGGGGAAGCTCCTCATTCGTTTCAGGAAACGGCAATATGGGGTGACTGTGAACGGCCACGCCGCCATCACCGAAGTAACGCTGTGTTTGCAAGAGGCTGCGCTGGTAATCGACAGCTTCGTCGTATGCACGTTTCAGGTGTGTTGCGCTGAACGTTTGCAAGGATACATCTTCAGCAGTGATAATAATGGTAAATGTGACATCTTCGCCGGGCCATAACTTTGTGCGGAAAACGCCAGGCAAGTAAAGATCGTCGTAGGCAGCACGCCCGGCAGCCTGATCTGCTCTGTGCAGCAGATTCCAGTACCATACGCCGGTGGGCAGGAACGTGCTTTCGCTATCGGCGTGTCCCAGCGCGAAAATGTGGTAGGGGCGCGCCCCATCCCAGGCATGAATGGCGCAGCCCGCGACGCTTTCGTTGTTAGCTGTGGTATCGCCCTGCTCCAGATGTTGTGTTTCCACGTGGAATTGCCAGTCATGCTTGCCATGTTGGGCTTCGTTGTTGGCGCGATCTGCCGCGAACGGTAACAGTGTGAGCGATAATGCTCGCTGCGCGTCATGAAAACGGGTATAGGATGGGCGCGGTGCGTGATTGCCCCACGGCGTCGTATCCTGCCAGGTATTGGTGCGTAACAGGCGATACTGGATGTAGGTCGTATTCAGTCCCTGTGGCATCCAGATACGCTTCTCCAACATGATGCCGTCGATGCCTCCCAGGTGATAGGTGAAGACCGGGAAGCCTTCTTCCAGGCGAAAGGTTTCAAGGTGAAAGAAACCGGCGGGATTCAACGTACCATCTTTGTATTCGTTGGTACCCAGATAGTAGGTGCGTTGATCGAAAACGATTTCTTCATCTATTTTAGCTACGAGAAGCTGCGGCCTTGTTCCCTCCTGCGGTGATGCTACGAGTAATCCGTGTTCCAGGCGTGTCAGTGTGCCTGCTATGGTACCCGCTGCGTATCCTCCCTTGCCGTTAGTCACAAGCCACTCGCGCGAAATGGTTTCATTCAAATCACAACAGATGCTGCGGTCAAACAAAATGGGCATATCCTACCCCCGGCCCTCAGATGCAGGGACCTCATTATATTGCGCCCATGAAATACGGGTGGACTGTATTGAAGTGTTTCACTCTCCCTCTCTATATAGTGTATCATACCTCGCGCCTCATCGGGGACATTTTTCACGTTTTTTCATACAATGTCGCTAAATTGTGATATGTTGCGATGTATATATGTCGGTTTTTCATGATACACTTGTAACATGCGTCTGACTTCAGCTACCATCATCTCCAATAGTGAGATTCGACCAGGCCTGCGCCTGCTAGAATTGCGCTCCCCGTATCTGGCCCAGGCCGCGCGGCCTGGACAGTATGGTATGGTGCGTTGTTGCGATCCGCTGGCGACCGACCCTTTGCTACGCCGCCCATTTTTTATCCATACGACACAGCGCGAGCGTGAGCTTTGCAGCTTGCTGGTGGCGGAGAGAGGACGCGGCAGCGCGTGGTTAGCTCGCCAGCCAACGCGCGCCACACTCGACATACTGGGGCCGCTTGGTCACGGCTGGGAAGTGCGCTCCAGCGCGCGTAACCTGCTCCTTATAGGAGATGGAGCATTCGTTCCCTCTTTGACGCTGCTGGCGCAAACAGCCATTGAGCAAGAATTGGCCGTAACGCTGCTCTGTCAATTCGCCAGTGACGCCGAAATCTATCCGCCCACCCTGCTTTCGCCCGAAATTGAGTATCATGCGACGACACCCACTAATGGCGCAAGGCCGTTAGTAGAGCAGGTCGAGAACTATCTCGCCTGGGCGGATACCGTCTATTGCGGCGTGCCACTCGCAACGGCGCAAACGCTTTACCAGCGCTATGAACGCCTGCGCCACAGGCATATGGCGCAAGGCATTGTCACTCGCCCATTCGCCTGCGCCAGTGGTGTATGCCTGACCTGCGCCATAGATACGCGCACCGGATCGCGGTTGGTCTGCCGCGATGGACCAGTATTTGCACTGGGAGATATTGTATGAACCTGTTAGCGCGGATACAGAGCGCCGATGAGCGATGATCGTGTGGGTATGCGATTTATGGCGTCCCGCGCATCAGCGTCCAGTGGGGCGACAACGCTGGAACGCTGCGGGATGGTGAAGCCGGGGTATTCATCCAGCAGGTTGAGAAAGGCTTGCACAATCATAGGATCGAAGCTATTGGCTGAACCGAGCAGCAAGCGTTCGCGGGCGGCATCCAGCGATAGCGCGGCTTTGTAGGGACGCTGCGAGGTCAGTACGTCGAAGACATCGGCAACGGTCAAAATGCGCGCGCTTAGAGGGATTTCTTCGCCTTTCAAGCCGGTGGGATAGCCGCGTCCGTCCCAGGCTTCATGATGATAGAGTACCGTTTCTACATAAAACGGGTGTACGTCGCACCCAATAAGAATACGCGCGCCGATAATGGGGTGTCGCTCCATCTGACGGCGTTCTTCGTCTGAGAGTTTATCTGTTTTGAGCAGAATATCATTACTGATCCAGGTCTTTCCCAGGTCATGCACCAGGCCCGCCAACGCCAGGTCGCGCGCCTCGCGGCGGCTCCAACCCAGGTAACGCGCCAGGCGTTGCGCATAGGTCGCCACCCTGCGAGAGTGTTCGTAGGTGACAATATCGCGTTCCTGGATACTTTTGGCAAATGAATGAAGTACCTGATTATGCTCGCGGTCTTTATTGTGTCGTATTGTTCCCACCTCTATACTCCACTCCCTACACTAAGAGCTACTTACTTCAACGGGTATGAGGAAATCACGTTTTGCCAGTTTACATTGTAACAACGCATCTATATTTGCTCATGCCGAACATAGCACAAATCGATTCTTTTGTGTATAGTCTCAAGTATAGGGATTTTAACTACACAGGTCAAATTTTAGGACTTCTGGGAGTACATTTATTACATAGACCCCCATCCTGACAATATTTTTGCTGTCGTTATGTATACTACTACTCTTACGACGCACGCCTCTTCACAGTTTCTCGCCCGTCTGGTACTTTTGTATCAGATGGACGTGTGAGGCATGGCATGTCACCAAATAGTCCTTTTTTACAGCTCACACATGTCGTCTCTACGTTAAATGTGTTAGACTCCTTCTGATAACTAAGAATGCGATTCAGCGTATCTATGTAAGTAGACGGCCATGTAGGGACGTAATCAAATCGAGTCGATGTAGGCGAAGAGCATATGCAAGAACAAACGAATAACGTCATTACAATTGTATTGACTGCCGATAATCACCTGGGCCACACGGTTCCAGGGCAGCATCCTCGCAAGCGCGAGGAACAGCGCCAGCGCCAACGCCACGCCTTTCAACAGGCGACGGATTTCGCGGTCGGTCAGGGGGTGGACCTGTTTTTGCAGGCCGGTGATCTCTTCGATACCCCACATCCTGATGAGCAGGACCGCGGTTTTGTGGCGGCGCGCCTGGCGCAGTTAAAGCAGGCTGGTATTCGCGTCTTCGCGCTTGGCGGCGTGCATGATACTCCTGCCGAAGCGCACTCTCTGCTTGGCGATGCCGCCGCGCCCGCTCCCCAGTTGAGCTATGCCAGCCTGGGCGCGTTACACTATTTCCCTCCGTCTCCCACCTCGGAACGACGCGATCAGACTACAGGCGAGGAAGAACATGCTTTGCGTCCAGTGATGCTCGAAATCCGGGGCGTAGAGGTTGGCATATGCGGCCTGGGGGTGATAGCCGGTCAGCAGGGCGACCCTCTCGCTCACGCGCATATAGATGACGAGATCGAGCGCGCCGCCATTCCAATGCTCTTGCTGCACGCGCCCGTCGAAGGGGTAACGGATGGGGCATCGGCGCTTGATACACAGGCGCAGGTCAGCCGCGCCAGCATCACTAATTCAACAGCTTTTCGCTACATTCTTTCCGGCTACTACCACGCATTTACGCGCCAGTCTATCGGGCGAACCGAAGTGATTGTGGCGGGGGCCACGCAGCATATCAACTTCAATGATCCCGATGACGCGCCCGGCTTTGTATTTCTGGGCATCGCCGGGGACGGCGTGCGCTGGTGCCGGCATATCACCGTCGATGGGGTGCAACTGCGCCGCCTCGTCGTATCCGTTGCCGATTTATGGCCTGACGAGACAACGCCGGAAGCGGAACAACAGGAGGATTCTCCAACCGCTCGCATACTCGAACAACTGCGCCCATTGTGCGCGGAAGATACGATGGTACAGTTGCAACTCAAAGGCGAACTTACGCGCCAGCGCTATCACCAGATCGATCTCAACCAGTTGCGGCGTTATGGTGAAGGACATGCATTTGCCCTTGCCATCGACGATAGCGCGGTCACGTTTCTACCCGACGCTGAGGCTATGTCCCGCGCCCAATCGATGGCCTTTTCCGCCTCTGATATAGAGGAGCGTTTATCCCCGCGTGATGAGCTTATCAGGCTGGCGGACGAATGGATCGCCGGCGCTGAAGACGAACAGGAACAGCAGGCGTTAGTGGCTACTAAAGAGGAACTCCTGGCAGCCTTTTGGAATCAGTAGAGGACGAAGATATGATAATCCTGAAACATTTAAAAGCTGAGCGATTCCGCCTTTTACGCGAAGTGGACCTGCACTTTCCGCAGCGCGGGAGTATTCTCATTTCTGGTCCCAACGAGGCTGGTAAATCTACTGTAGTTGAAAGCGTCTACTTCGCGCTCTATGGCGAACCTCTGGTTTCGGCGTATGGGAAACACGCTCCCGCTCCTTCCTCTCTCAATGAACTGATTCACTACGGCGAAGAGCAGGCCAGCGTCAGCCTGACGCTGGCTATTGGCGCGAAAGAACTGTCGATCTCGCGCACGATTGACCGCGCGAAGGGTCAATCCGTGGCGCTTGATATGCGCCAACTGGGGATGCCGCCGGAAAAAACGATTACCAACCTGGAAGCAGCCAACGAACGTATTATCGCCGAACTGGGGCGCATCGACGGGAAAACGCTGCGCCATTCCTGTCTGATCGAACAAAAAGGGTTGAATCGTCTTGAGAGCCTGAGCGGACGCGAGCGCGAGCTTGTCCTGCGCAACATGTTGGGATTGGAGAAACTTTCGCGCCTGGCTGAACACTTCCGCCTGACGACCGAGGATGAACGCCAGCTCGAACTGTGCGGCGAGCGCCTGAAGCTGGCCGAAATTCAGGCGCGTATCCCGGAACTGAGCGCGAAACTGGGCGAGTTGGAAGCTGCCCTGGACGCCGTTACCATCACCGAAGATCTGGCCGAGATTAGCCAGCAGGAAGCCGAAATCAGCGAACAGCAACTCGCGTTGGACCAGATTGCGCAGCAGCGCCTGGACTTGAAAAACCGCCAGCAGCGCATTACGCAACTCAAGAAGGCCGACGCGACGCTCGAACAGATCATCACCGCCTATGATGTGATCGCCGAGGCGCAGCGCGAATTGCCGGAGCTTGAACACCAGATTGCCGAATTAGAGCGCCGCGAAAAGGAAGAATTGCCCGCTCTTGAACAGAGGGCGCGCGACCTCTCAGACCTTACGCGCTCTTTCGGTACGCTTGAACGTATGGCTACCGACCTGTTGAACGCGGTGAACACTATTAAGGAATTAGAGCAGGGCTTCAAGCAGCAGGAACACCTGCAAGAGATGCTGGCAGACCTGGAAGGGCAGATTGCCCACGCGCGCCAGCTTGTCGAGGATACGCAGCAATCGCAGCACGAGCTTGAGGAGCGACACCGCACCGGGCGACCACAATTAGAGACGCGCTTGCAGCGTTTGCAAGCTTTGTCCGGCAAACTGACAGCTTTGCAACAGGCGCAGGAAAAGCATGATCGGCGCGCGGGGCAACACCTGGAGGCCGAGGAAAATGTCCGGCAAATCGAGAAAGCGCGCCGGGAATTAGCGGAGAGCGAACAGGAGTTGACGCTGGTTGAGAATGAGGCGCGGCAGGTGCAGGCGAAGGCCGAGGCCAGCGAAAAGCGCTGGCGGCAACTCAGCGTGCGCCGCCAGTTGCAACAATGGCAGCGTTTGAAGGAACTGGCCGAAGGTATCGTGGAAGCTCAGCAGCATGTCCAGGTGGCAGATCAGCAACGCGCTCGCTTGAATGCCGAGTTGCTTGATACCAGGCGGGCTGAGAGAAGGCAACTGGGCATCGTGGCAGGCTGTGTAGCGCTGGCCGTGTTCTGTGGTGGTGGCGCGCTGGCTGAAATGCACAATTCCTCTATTATTGCTATTATCGCCGCTATCGTGGCGCTCGTTCTGCTGGGAGTGGGTGGTTACAATCTACAGGGGTATAATAAGACGCGCCAGAAAGAGCGCGAAGTAGATCGCCAGGTGCAGGATGCCAACAACCGCGTCGGCATGATGGTGGCGGCGCGCGAAACCGCTATGCGCATGAACGGCAATACTCAGGCGCTAGAACAGGTTGAGCATGAAATCCGCTCCCTGGGGTCTACTGTCCCACGCTCGATTGAAGAGGCGCAGTTTCTCCTGCAAGAGTCACCGGATCAGGGCGAAAGCCTGACCGACGCGCAGCAGCGCATGACGGAGAGCCGCGAGCAGGCGGTGGCGGCGCGCGAACAGCTCAACGTGACGATGGAGGCGGTAGCGGCGTTGCGTAAGGAAAAGGCGCGCTTGCAGGAATTGCGCCAGCATGAGGGCTGGGATGATCTGGAAGGCAACTTGCGCGCCGACCTGCACCGCGTCGAGCAGCATCAAAAAGAAATCGTGCTGTCCGCCGCTCAGGAAGGGCTGCCGGTGCCAAATTACGACCTGAAAGCCGCCCCTTCCGCTCAGCCGGACGCGGAATTAAAAACAAAGCTTGCCGATAGCATCAAAGCGACAGAATTTGAGCTGACCTCGCTTGCAAACAAAATGGAGACGATGTCCGACATCTCCGCTAAAATTTCGACGCAGCGCGAGGCGCTGGATGCGTTGCTAGCGCGCAAGAAGAATCTCACGCAGCGGCATGAACGATTCCAGGCCAACAACCCGCTGCGCCAGATTGAACGGGCGCGCGAACAACAAATCGCCCTG
>DASTKD010000014.1:0-9580 GCA_035716135.1 Ktedonobacteraceae bacterium | reverse complement strand
CCAGGAGCTTCGATCATAGCGGCATTCTGGATGGCGGGATACATCCGCCACAGGTCTAGCATGGTGGGCTTCACGTCCTCATTGCTGGATACTGTTTGCCCGCCGGTCTCTTGCAACGGATTCATGGCGTCCTCCTGGCTTGCGCGGTCTGCGTCATCCAGAGAATTTCAGCAGGAACGACGGGGATGAGCGCGGTATAGGATACGCCCGTGAGGTGATGCAAGCCAGCACAGACCGCCAGCGCATCTTCCGCGCGAATGGGCAGCCCTTGCTCAATCTTCCACACCGTCAATAGCCACACCCGCGCCGCCCGTGCCACATCCAATCGGGACAGCCCGAAGCGTCGCAGATAGGTGCGAAAGGCCGCGCTCGATTCGGCTCCTTGATCCTGACTCATTGCGCCACCTCTTTCTCAGGCGTGGTCTCATTTCCGGCCTGCTCCAACGCCTGTGCTAACGCTTTGACCGCTTCTTGCTCGCCCACCAGCGTCACTAATTTTTCGTGGCAGCGTCCCATGTTTTCCATCCGCGCCGTAATGAACTCGTGCTTCGCTGCTCCAACAGCAAAGCCATACATGGCACGCTGCGCCGCCTCGTACTCCAGCTCGATCTGGCGTTTGATGCGCGCCACTTCGCTTTTGTTCTCCTCTTGCATCCGTACAATTCCTTTCCTCTTGTAAACGACAAGGTGCGAGTATCCACCTCAGAAACCGCGTATTTGGCTCCTAAAAAGCTACCCATCACCACTTCTTTGTGATACACTGTCATAAATATCATGCGGTCTAGTGCGGTCTATACCAATATATACCACACCACTTGAGCTTTGTCAATATGTGGTCTATACCGTTCTATGCCGAGAGATGAAAATGGAATTAGGGAAAGCAGAAGAAATCGCAGAGAAGCTGCGCACACAAATATTGCACGGTGTCCTTCAAGCAGGAATGAAGATCGCTTCTGAACGGGACCTCTCAGAAGAGTTGGATGCGAGTCGCATGACCGTCAGGCGAGCGATTGAAATCATCGAAGGGGAGGGTTTAATTGTCCGTTATCCTGGAAGAGGGACATTCGTTGGCGGATTGCATGAAAGAGTATTGGTTGACCGAGGAAGGGAAGTTCAGGAAGAGAGAGAAACGCCCTCCATAGCAGCCAGCGAGCTACGCATGTCAGGCTCCTTTCTCAAGGACATGGAGCGTATTGGACGTAAGCCACAGGTTCAGTTTTTAGAACAACCTGCTTTAGTCGCTGCCGATGCAGAAGTTGCAAAACATTTGCAACTTCGGGTGGGAACGCTTGTGCTGAGGCGTTATCGACTGCAACTGGCCGATAAGCTACCCTACCGTCTCATCGAAAGTTACTACCCATCCGATCTCTTTGGTGAACTCCTCAGTAAAGACATCGGTGAGAAGCCGCTCTTCGTATGGTTGCAGGAACGTCATAACCTCAGAGTCTCCCATGCTCAAGAAGTCTTACTAGCCCGTTTGGCTTCTCAAAAGGAGCGACAACTATTACGGATTTCATCAGGCGCTCCAGTGGTGGCATTGAATCGTACTGTGTGGACTGAGGAAAAACGGCCTGTTGAATGGGCGCACATCATCGCTGTAGCTGCACTTTACACCTTCACTTATGAATATGATATGCTCAACTGGAGTCAAGAGGAAAAATATGGAGATAGAACCAGAGAATCTTGATCGCCCCATTCGTCTGATACTGACTGATAACAACTTGCATTCTACTAGAGAAAGGGTAAATCATGGCCCGTACCGATTACTATGATGACCCCCATGCTCCAAAAGCGAACCGCATCGTTCCGGCAGCTTCGGCAGTCGTCGTGAATGACGAGGGAAAAATCCTTTTGCAGCGCCGTAGCGATAATAATCTATGGGCGTTACCGGGGGGAACAATGGAAATCGGGGAGAGCATTGGGGAAACGGTGATACGGGAAGTGAAAGAAGAAACCGGCTTTGATGTTCAGCCGGCATACATAGTTGGTATCTACAGCGACCCGAAACATATTATCGCCTTTACTGATGGGGAAGTGCGGCAGCAATTTTCCATTTGTTTTGCCTGTAGCATCCTGGGTGGTCACTTACAGGTAAGCAATGAATCGTATGAGGTTCGATTTGTCTTACCGCAAGAGATCGAGCAACTAAACATGCATCCGTCAATCCATCAACGTCTCAAGGATTATCTGGCTCATCGACCACAGCCTGTGATTAGATGATCTTACCAGACAATCATAACCCATAATAATGAAAAGCCTCGGCCAGAGCGTAGCCAGAGGCTGCGCCAGTCTCAACGGCCCAGCGACGTAAATAACCAGCAGGTGGATTCGCTGGCTGTATTTGACTGATGTGCCTTTCACGAGCCTTTATCTTCGTGTCGATAACATCACTAATATCGACCCAATGGTTGGGTTGGTCAGTGTTGAAAAAATAGACCTGCTTGACCTTATGCGCGGGAAGACCATCCAGCACTTGTTCAGGATAGTTCATATGTCCACGCGCTGCCGCTATCGCATCAAAGGCGCACAGACCAGTAGCGCGATGGTCGGGGTGAATCTCGTATCGCTTCCACGGGTCGAAGGTAAAGACCACATCGGGTTGCCATTCCCGTATCTTCTGTGTCAATTCCTGCCGAAGCGAGAGAGTTGGTTCAATTGCGCCATCATAATACCCTTCTAAAAATGTCACGGTTTGCACCCCCAGCACCTGGGCAGCCTGCCGCTGTTCTTCTTCCCTGAGAGGAGAGAGGCGCTCAGGCGTCATGGTGTGATCGTCACTTCCCTTATCACCTCTTGTTAAGAGAAGATAGTGAATATTATGTTCTTCCGCTGCAAGTCGCGCCATCGTTCCACCGCAGAATGACTCGGCATCATCAGGATGAGCGATGATGACCAAAATGCGCTGCCCTCCTGGTGGTAGCAAAACAGCAGATGATGTCGCCATATGTAGTATCCTCTTTCCTTACGTTAATTGTAGCTGCTATACGGAGAAATGTGTGGTTGTCTGGCAAGGTTTTTTAACCAGCTATCATACTATATCACTTACCAGAGCTTCCGATTTTTCTTCCTCTTCTTCCTCCTGAGTCACGAAGAGCTTGACAAAATGAAAATAAGTGTATATACTCCTAATTATGAACGAACAGAGACATCAACCGAACGCAGCCAAATTGGCTGAGATTGAGGCAACGTGTGCGTGCTCGAATGTGCGTAAGGCCGCACGCGCTGTCACACAACTCTTTGATGAAGTGCTGCAGCCGACCGGGTTGCGGTCAACCCAGTTCACGCTGCTGGTCGCCGTTGCATTGTTCGGTGAAGCACCCGTGATGCAGCTCTCTCGGACACTGGTCATGGATCGCACGACGCTCGCGCGCAACCTGAAGCCGCTCGAAAGCCAGGGGCTTCTCACGGTTGAGGCAGGAACGGACCGCCGCAGGCACCTGGTGCGGCTGACCGAAGGCGGTCGTCAGGCATTAGCAAAAGCGCTGCCCTATTGGGAACAGGCACAGCACGAGGTGGTCACGCGCCTGGGGCAAGAGCAGTGGCACGCGCTGCAAGCCTCACTGCAAGCCACGATGATGCTTGCTCAATCAGTCTAGCCTTTTTTTTGTCGTAATACGTGTATATACACCAAATGAGGAGGAACCTCTGATGCAAAAGTTGCAAGCCGTATCCTACACCGAACATGTCGTAGAGCGTGGTCCCTATCACCTGTATGCGCGTGAGTATCCAGGGGAGGAGCCGACCATCGTCTTGATGCATGGCTTTCCAGATAATCTGCATCTCTATGATCGCCTGCTTCCCCGGCTCGCTCCCTCGCGCCGGATCGTGACCTTTGACTTTCTTGGCTGGGGCGCTTCCGATAAGCCCGCCGGGTACCCCTACACCGCAACCAATCAAGTGGGGGACCTCGACGCCGTCATCGAGCAGCTCAAACTTGAGCAAGTCGTGCTGGTCGCACACGACGCTTCCGGTCCACCAGCCATCGATTGGGCGCTTGCCCATCCTGATCGGGTTGCCGCGCTCGTGCTGTTGAATACCTACTACAATATCATGCCCACGTTACGACCACCGGAAGCCATCTTGCTCATGTCCACCCCGCTGGTGAGAAACGTGGCGCGCGCCGTCTCGAAAGCCTTTCACAACTGGCTCTTCCGCAAGTTGTATTGGTGGCAGGTCGGCAGATTCATGCGAGAGGCGGCAGACCGTGAGGAGTTCCTGCCCTTACTCTATCAGCAATTTGCGGCCACGCCTTCTGCCCGGCCCGCTTTCTTTCGCCTGAATGAGGATCTCCTCTTCACCGTGCGAGATCGAACGAAGAGAAGCCCGCAGATGAAGGCGTTCAGACGGCCAGTGCGCATCATCTTCGGCGCGAGCGACCCGTACTTGAATACAGGTGTTGCCAGACGCTTTCATGAACTGTTTCCAACATCTGATCTCTTTCTCGTGCCAGGTGCGCATCACTATGTGCAAATAGATGAGCCAGAGGAAGTCGCACGCCTTCTCCTCTCTCTCCCTCTGGCTGTAAATCCTGAGATTGAGTGGGCGAAAAGTTGACCATTAGTGGGCCGTCAGCCTTCTTCTGAGGCGATGACGGCCCACTTCAATATACAGATTCGGCCCTTTTCATTCCCAGATTTACAAGCTACCATAGAAGAAAATAAAGAAGTCCACGCCTTTCGATGAGGCGTGGACTCTTTGATCCCCACTTGGTACATCTTGAGTTACTGTGACACACGTTGCGCGTTATACAGGATGGAAGTGTTTTTGACGGGCTTCAGTCCTGCAAGTCAACGGGCAGTTGCTCAATGACGATGGTGGTGTCGGGCAGTTGCAATTCCAGCGCATAGGTGGCGGGCGAGATCGATGTGAAGACGAAGTTGCCCAGTTCATCGACCAACTGTGTGTAGACAGAACTGCCTGGCGACGAGAGCGAGACCGGGATGCCCTGCAACGCTTCCAGCGATGCGCCTTTACGTGTCACCAGGCCGATCAGTTGCAAGGCATCGGCGCGCTCGGTTCCCCGTTCGAGTTGCATCGAGATGCTGAAATCTTCGACGGTGTAACGGCGCGGCCAGACGGCAGCATCAACCACTTTATTACGCTGGGCGGCCAGGCGCGGTTGCGGCGGCACAAACGTTGCCACGATGCGCCGCATTCCGGTCGCGGAACGGTCGCGTAGTTCTTCCAGGGCGCGTTGCACCTGTTGCTTGACGCCAACATGATTATTTTGAGAGGAGGGTTGAACGGCTGCGCGCTCAACGAGCATAGGATCGTTCGCCATAAATTGGATGAACGTCGCCACCTCAGCCGCGCACAGCACACATTTTTTCAGGTGCGACTGCACCGCCTTCTCAAGGTCGCTGCTGAGCAGTCCCATCTGGTATTCGCCAAGTATTTGATTCGGTGGGCAATCCCACCGGTAAAGTTTTTGAATCAGCGAGCGTTCCAATCCGCGAAATTCTGTCACCAGGCTTGAACAGCGTTGACATTGCGCAAGATGCGCCTCAACGACTGGTCTTACCTTTTCTCCTGCCGCATACGCGAGCAGTTCTTCATCGCGGACAACGCCGGGTGTACTACACTCCATGAGCTTTTCCTTTAAGCAATGGATTTGAATTGAATTTGCTCTTTTCACCAGAATAAACGGATATCCACGCTATTTTAGCATCCGTTCTACAACGGGAAAGGTCGAAAACAGGACTTTCTGCTTATGACAGATACTGGTGTTTGAACAAAAGTTGCAGGCGGCGATTGCGTCGCAGCCTTTCCAACACATTGCGTTTGATACGATAGACATCTTCCACCGTTGGGAAAAGTCTGTTATGCTGGCTACTAATCTCGCCGGGCTTCATGCCCTGCACGTAGGCCAGGTAAATCAAAATACGCTCGTCCTCGCCATTGAGTTCTTCCTGGATGACCTGCCACAGCCCCTGCGCGGAGATGTTGGATACCACATCGTCGGCGGGATCATCCGAGGCAGGTTCGTGTTCGATCAATTCGAGCGTTTCTTCGTACTGGCGCGACTGGCGTGAGCGCACTTCGTCGGCAATCACGCTGTGTACGCACATCTTCAGGTACTTCAAAACGGCTGCCAGCGAATCGAAGTTATCCATTTTCGCCGGGGTCATGGCCTGCGAAAACTTGGCAAAGGCGGCATTGACGAGCGGCGCGCTGCCATCCTGACCCAGCAGCGAGGTCGCGCTCTGGTGCTGGTTGACCCAGGTGAGGACGAGCGGCGCATATTGTTGATAGATGCAGGCCCAGGCATCCTCGCTCCGCCTGGTGATGGCGCGACGAAATAATTCCAGGCAATAACGGTCGTTGGATGTATTCTGCTTGAGAAATTTGCTGGTTTCCTCAGAGCAGCAACGAGCAAGGTCGTTGATCGAAAGCGATTCTATTGGTGACACGCCGTCAGTCTGACCTCCCACACTGTAATACGTACCGGGCAAGGGAGAAGTATTATGCGGCTCTATCGACATAGGCTACCCGCTTCCCATAAACTAAGCAATTCTCGACGCTTAGAAAGTATATCATGTGCAATTTCAGCATACAAGTTTTTCAATTCGACGGATTTTCAGTATTATCGCACGTTTCATGGCATAAGCATAGAGAACCTGACCAAAAGTACTCTTTGGAACGCTTTGAAATGGCCTGAACCAAATGTCCTATTGAGATGTGTCGATTTTGTGAACTGGCATGGTTTATGCTATGCTGAATCTGTTTTAGAATATGCTATCATCATCCTGGCTTTTTATGAAGTGTAAAGTTGCAGTGTAAAGGATTCCCATATCATTTATTGGAGCAACACAGCCATGCCGCAGCCTGCAACTTCGACAGACCGGCTTGCCAACGTTATACAGGTCATTCAACTGGGTCGCAAAACAGGCACGCTCACGGCTGAGCGCGACAGCAGCAGCGGGCTAGAGCATGGTATCATTTTTTTCGTCAACGGGCAGGTGGCGCGTGCCAGCGTTCACCAGATCGAGGGAACCGCCGCTTTTAACCGGCTGAACACCTGGAGCGCCTGTCGTTTCACCTTTACTCCATCAACCTCGCCAGCAACGACGGCGAAGCTCCCTACGGTGCAGTCTGGTCACATCGCTGATCCGGGCATGAACGAGAACGCCGCAAGGCCGGGTGCAGGAGACAGGGCTATAAACGCGGGAGCCGGCCATATGCCAAACGCGCCAGGCGCGCATGTGCCATTTCAGCATCGCGCGCTTGACGAGGCGCTCCAGATCATCGAGCGAGCCAATCTGTCACGCGCGCACAGGCGATTGTACCTGTTAATCGATGGACACCGCTCCTCAAGCGAATTGGCCCGCCTGGTTGGGCGCAGTTTGAGCGAGATAGATGCACTCCTGCAAGACCTTGAGCGCGCCGGGGTCATACGGCGTTAGCTGGTATTTTCGACTAGTAAGGAAGATGATTGTTATGTTGCAACTTGAGACACCCCCGACTCAACTGCCAGAGGAGCGCCGGAGAAGGCGACTTTCTCTTTCGTTCCGTGTGTCGCTGCTGCTCATGCTGGCGGCCATTGTGCCTCTGCTGATAACTCTGGCCTATAGCGAACTGAGTTCGCGCCCGACCCTGATTTCGCAGGCCAACATCGCCATGCAGTCAGACGCGCGGACACGCGTGGAATTGATTGATAGCTACCTTACAGAGCGTTTGCTTGACGCGGAAACGCTCAGCCAGGTACCGACGGTCTGGTCATTTCTGGCAACGCCGCCGCAGCTTGAAACCCCCGACCTGACCATCCATGCGAAATATGCGCTGGTCGCCGGCGTCTTCCGCGATAAACACTACAGCGTCTGGACGCTCTTCGATACACAGGGCAACCCGCGCCTGAACTATCCCACAAACACGCCCTCGAAGCATGGTAAATATTTCGCACCGCCCGCCGAGTTACAGCAGGTTTTGCATGGGAAAACCCTGATCTCACCAGTCTATTATAACCCTGCGACGCACAAAGCCACCATCGACATCTACTCGCCGATTGTCGATACCGCCGCCGCCACGCCTCTCTTGCTGGGCTTTATTCGCTCGACGTTGAACCTTGATTACATCTGGAACATCGTAGCGGGCGACAAGGGCGCGAACGGCAACGGGAGTGATGCCTTTATTCTTGACGAGAATGGGGTGCGTATCGCTGATAACAATCCTTCCTTACTTTTTACATCCATCGCGCCGCTTTCGCGGCAGTTTGAGGGTGTCATTAAAGATGAGCAGCGCTATGGCTCACAGGACGTAGTGCCGGTGCGATCTAATAGCACAGAGGTAAGTTTGCATAAGAACACCACTTTCCAGATGACCCCGGCCGGACAGAACGATTCGTTCCAGGTGGCGCAACATGCCGTCACCAACGTTCCCTGGACCTATTTTGTACTCAGCCCGGTCAGTACGGTGACAGCCGTTGCCAACGAGCAATTGCTGACGACCGGCATCATCGCTTTCGCTGTGCTGCTGCTGGCCGCGTTAGTTGGTCTGGGCATGGGACGCTTCATTAGCAGCCCCATCCTCACGGCGGTTGAACGCCTGCGGCGTAACAGCGGCACGTTGAAAACCCTGTCAACGCGACAGGAGAGCGCGGCCACTGAACAAACCTGGGTGATCGATTCGTCGCTGGTAGGTTTGCAGTCTGTGCAGTACTACACCAACGCCACCCGCATAGCCGCGCGGCACCTGCACCAATCGGGACTCGAGCTGGCGCAGAACTGGGACCGCTATGACGCGCAATCCACACGCCAGATTCTGGGCCAGATGATTAACGCGGCAGCCTATATTGAGAAAGCCGTTCACCTCCAGACATCCAGCAGCCAGAAACTGGCGACGGCCATCAAAGTGAACACGCAGGTAAATGAGCAGTTGACCGAGGGCGCAGCCGGCACCAATTCCACCGCCGCTGAATTGGAGCAGGTCGTCAACGAACTGCGCCAGGTGGTAGGAAAATAGAAGGCTGATAACAAGGAGACGCCTGGCAGAACTTCTGTCAGGCGTCTCCTTGTTATCAGGAAAAACAGACGGTTATTCGCCGCCACCTGCGACTTCATTTCTTGTCTCCAGATTATCTTGTGAATTTTAGGAATTTTGCCCTCTATCTGGAAGATTTCTCGCACGCTAAATTGGCGTCTGGAGCGGCTCATAGCATTTTGAAGATGCGTTTAATGAAGAGAGCTTTTGCAAAGAGGTTAAACCAGTGGGTTTATTTTTCAGCGTCTTCTCCTTGAACATACTATTTCACCGCATACGATATAATGGCATTTAAGCCTGGAAGAAAAAACAAGTAGTAACGACGATTTGGACTATTGTTAAATTTGAGTTATGCAGTATAATAGCGTCAATCGAGAAAATAGCCGGGAAGCTAAACGTGAAAAAGAGGAGACGAAACTGCGATGAATAAGGGAATAGAGATATTATGTTGTTATTCTCCTGACGATCAATTTCTTTATCAGAAGCTCAGGCAACAACTCCATCCCTTTGAGAGGAATGGACATATTTCTGCATGGAGTGATGCTGATATTACTCCTGGCACAAATTGGAAAGAAGAAGTTGAGAAGCATCTTAATTCAGCAGA
>DASTKD010000013.1:0-19943 GCA_035716135.1 Ktedonobacteraceae bacterium | reverse complement strand
GCTCCCGTGTTGATCGTCACCACCACTGCTGGCTTCCAGCGCATCAGCGCGCATCATCTTCCATCAGGAGTCAAGATCTCGACAGTTCAAAGCCGTGATTCAATCAGCGTCCAGGAGATTCTGGCGGCGGTGCATGGCGTTCGTCAGAGTGACATCATCCTGGTCGAAGGTGGCCCACAATTGATGGGCGACTTCTTTGCGGAGCGATGCCTGGATGAACTGTTCCTGACGCTTGCCCCGCAGATCGCTGGACGAGACCACTCAGTTGAGCGGCCCGGACTCGTCATGGGAAAGCGTTTCGCGCCAGAACACCCGCTCTGGGGAACGCTCATTGGCATCAAACGAGGGGGAAGCCACCTGTTTCTGCGCTATGCATTCGAAACGAAGGAGACAGCGCCATGACCACTCCATTACTGGAAATGAAGGTTCTGGGGCAAAGTGTCTGGTTTGATGACTCTATCGCAGAAAACCTCTCACAGGCGCAGGAATACCCATGATTCAGGAATCGTTTCTTGTCTACCCGCGCCCCTCTTTTCGCCTGGATTTGACTGTGTGGACGCTTCGCAGAAGAACACACAACAAGATCGATCAGTGGGATGGGACTGTCTACACACGCGTGCTTCTCGTTGACGATACGCCGGTGAAAGTCTGCGTTTCGCAACGGCAGGCGGGAAATCACCCGGAACTGCTCGTCAACGTGTGGAGTTCTGCCCCTGTTGAACGGGGAACGGCAAGGGTCGGAGAAGCGCTTCAGCACATGTTTGGCTTACAGGTCGATGTCACAGGATTTTATACGCTGGCGAAGAAAGATTCTCTCTTGTCTCCTCTCGCTCAACACTTCCTGGGGCTGAAGCCGCCTCGTTTTCCCAGTCTGTTCGAGGCGCTGCTCAATGCATTCGCCTGCCAACAAGTGAGCCTGGATGTCGGAATTTTGCTGCTGAACCGGCTCACAGCAACGTATGGCGTACCGTTTGAGGATGGTCAGACCGCGTTCTTTGCGTTTCCTGAACCGGCTGCGTTCGTAAACACTTCCATAGAGCGCATACGAGCGCTGGGGTTTAGCTATCAGAAAGCGCGAGCCATTACTGAACTGGCAACAGCGCTCATGAATAACCAGCGAGACTTTTCCATGCTGGGGGCAATGAACGATGAAGAGGCGAAGATATCCTTATCCTCCCTGCGAGGCGTTGGCCGCTGGACGGCGGAATATGTCCTGCTTAGAGGATCAGGCAGGCTTAATATCTTTCCAGGAGATGATGTCGGCGCACAAAAGAATCTGCAACAGCTTCTACATCTTGAGGAAAAGCCTTCCTACGAAAAGATCAAAGAACTCACGTCGCCATGGCAACCCTATGCAGGCTTTGTCTATTTCCATCTACTCCTCGATAAATTGGCGAAACAAGGGGTCCTCTCGCAAGCATAAGCAAGCAAAATGTCACAGGGTTCTGGTAAACAAGAGAGGACTGTGACTGATTTGTGATGTCAATCAGGTCTGCCCCGGCGGTTTTCGGGTTACGATAGAGTGGTGCGGCGCATTACGATGCGCTACAATGGATAAAAACGGGTTCACCCAGGAGATGAGTTCAGAGAGGGATGTACCATGCCTTTTATCGAGCAAGCTTTCCGCCCGCAGATCGAAACCGGGAGTAGCATGATTGGCCGAACCAACGAACAGTACTTTTTTATCGAACACGTACTCCGGCAGGTGAAGCCTGCTTACAGTCTTATTTCAGTGTGGGGAGAGGCCGGAGTTGGCAAATCGACCCTGCTTACACGTTTCAGAGATACTGCTCGCTCCACCGAGTTCAAAGATGTGTGCCTGACCGCCCTGGTGGACGAGTGGCCGGTTACTCCTGCTCACCTCATGGAGCGCGTCTCCATGCAACTGCGCAGCGCAGGCGCTCCTCTGGTGGCTTTCGAGCAGGCACTGGCCCGCTACAGACACGGCGCGTCGCGGCGTCAACCCGAGCAAGCCTTTGCGCAGGCGGCTTTGCTGCGTGAGGGAGCGGCTCTGGCTGGCGCGAAGGTCATGGATGAACCAGTGCTGGGTGGTTTGTATGCAGCCGTCGCCAGGGAGTCGAGTGCCGCTTTTTGGAACCAACTTCGTGCTTCCCGTTCCACCAGAACGAAGGTGAGTCTTGCGGATGCGCTGGATGAGCTGACGCGAGCATTTGTCGAAGATCTCAACTGGCTGACCTCGACCCAGGTAGTGTACCCCTCCTATCGCAGCAGGCGGGGGCTACGGGTGTTCCTCTTCTTTGACGGGATAGAGACCTCGGCGGTTGAAACCGTGGACTGGCTCCGCAACCATCTGCTCGCCGCCAGCATGAATCAGAACGTGGTACTCGTCTTCGCCGGGCGTGATTCTATCGCGCCTGTTTTTCCTCATGAGCAGCCCGTCTACTCCATGCCGCTTGCCCGGTTTACTGAAGACGAAACCCGTCTGTACCTGGCCGCGCGAGGGGTCATTGCAGCCTCCCGTTGCGACACAATCTGGCAGGTTTCGAGAGGGCTGCCGCTCGCCTTGAGCCTGCTCACGCTCGATCACGAGGCGGTCATTGATCCGCAGGAAGACACATCGGCCAACGTGTTACACTGGCTCTCCAGGCAGGAGCAGAGCAAACAGCAGCTTGTGTTGCATAGCGCCCTGTTCTCCGGGCCATTTCACCAGGATGATATCACCGCGTTCCGTTTTCTACCTGAGTCCGAGCATGAGCGGGTCCGCCTCTACCGGTGGCTAATAGCGCTTCCGTTCGTGCAGCACCGTGTGCTGGACGGTCGGCATCACTATCACCGTCTGGCTAGAGAGTGGTTCAGCCAGGCGTTGCTCCAGCGTTCTGCGCAGGATTACCAGGTCGGCCGTCGGGCATTAGCGAATTATTACGGGCGGCAACTTGCGCGCCTCCAGGGAGACGGGGGACAGCAGCTCTCCACTTCTACTGACTGGCTGGAACCGGCCCAGGCGCTTGTCTACCAGTTCCTCTGCTTACCTGACGATGCCAGCCACATGAGCGCGATCGAACAAGGCCTGGCGGTTGCTCACACGGCGAAGCACGCGGAAGCGATCATCCTCCTCCTCCGCGAATGCTTACAGGAATCTCCACAGAGCCTCATAGATGTGGGTGCCAGGACGCTTGCCGGAGAACTGCTGCGCGCGCTCGAGGCTGACCGGGCAAGTCAGGAGTTTCTGGCCGCAGCCAGTGTGCTGATAGAGCGAGTGAGCCGTGTTCAGACCTTTCCAGCGCCACTGCTCGCGCGCATCTATGGCAAGCGCGGCATAGCATACTGCTCCCATAGCGAGTACCGGCGGGCCATCTCTGATTTCGACCAGGCGTTGTCGCTCGATCCCACCTATGCCTGGGCATATGTGCTGCGGGGCATGGCCTTCTCTGCCGGCGAGGAGTACCAGCGGGCCATCGCTGATTTCGACCAGGCGCTCGCGCTGGATGCCCGAGCGGCGTTGGCGTATGCCCATCGTGGCATCGCCTGTACAGAGCGCGGCGAGTACCAGCGGGCCATTGTGGACTTCGACCTGGCGCTGGTACTCGATCCAGAGATCGAGGGGATTTCCCTGCTCCGCAATCAGGCGTACTGGAAACTTCACGCGCCCGGCCAGGGGAAGGAAGAGTTCGAGTACTCGCTCGAACTCGATCCGAGCGATAGTCAGGCGCTTGTGCAGCGGGGCATGGCGTATTGCTACCTTGATGAAGAACGCCTGGCAATCGCGGACTTCAACCGGGCGCTCGAACTCGATCCGGGCAACGCGCAGGCGTATGCTGGTCGCGGACATGTGTATCTGGAGATGGGAGAGATCGAGCGGGCAAGGGTCGACTTGCTCCGCAGTCAAGAACGCGCGCCGCACGATGTGTACGTGGGTCTACTGCTCGAATGGCTCGACCTGTGCCAGGAGGAAGTTTTCCCGGAGGGACCGGATTTCCCGGAACGCATGGAGGCGCTGGCGGTAATTGATCGGCAACAGCCCGCGGCATTCGTCTGCCAGGGAGTGGCGCTCTTGTTGCGCAGGCGCTTCGAAGAAGCCCTGGTGGTACTTGACCAGGTTCTGCTCATGAATCCACAGATGAGGGAGGCCTCCTTCTGGAAGAGCATGGTCAGTGCCTTGTTGGGGCGAGATGAGGAAGCCAGAGCAGCGCTGGAGCGGGTGAAGGTTGCGGAGTTGCCATTGCCGGAGGCGCTCTTCGCTCCTCTGCGCTGGCTGAAACAGAAGCGACCGGAGTTTTATCGCGCCTATGCCGCCCCACTGGTAGCGCACCCATAGGAGCGCGCGCGGAGTGGAACCCTTGCAGTTGCTCCCGGACCCGGGGAAGTCAATATAGCAAATGCCTCAGATTTCTGCTGGACATGATTGAAGACGACCGCTCTTGCATTCTGTGAACGCGGCGCTGATGCGCTTACTTCCCTGTCGTATCGCCATAGAGCGCGGCCCGCTTGACCTGTTCAATCAGGTCGGTGACTGGAATCCCGCGCGGGCAGCATCCGGTACAATTGAACACTGTGCGGCAGCGAAACACGCCGAGCCGGTCACTGAGGATCGCCAGGCGTTCCGGCGCGCCACGATCACGGCTGTCGAAGAGAAAGCGGTGCGCATTGACGATAGCTGCCGGCCCGACCCAGGCGGGGTCGCCCCAGGTCACAGGGCAAGAACTGGTGCAGCACGCGCAGAGAATGCATTTCGTCCCTTCCTCATACCGGTTGTGCTGCGCCGGCGTCTGGAGACGCTCGGTGAGTGGCGGGGACTCATCGTTGACCAGGTACGGTTTGATCTTCTCATACTGGGCGAAAAACGGCTCCAGGTCAACTACGAGATCTCTGATCACCCGAAATGCCAGCAGCGGCATGATGGTGATCTTGTCCGGCAGGCGTCCTATCAAGAGTTTGCAGGCGAGACGATTGATCCCGTTGACGCTCATGGCATCCGACCCACAGACCCCGTGTCCACATGATCGGCGAAAGGTGAGGGAGCCGTCCTGCTCCCACTTGATCTTATGGAGCGCATCGAGCAGACGGTCGTTCTCTTCAACATCCACCCGGTACTCGGCCCAATAGGGTTCTTGATCTTTTTCGGGATCAAAGCGTCGAATCTTGAGTGTGACGGTCTTCATTATTCGTCCAGTCTATGCCTGAGCATCTCCCATGAAATGCGTGCAGTCCTCCATCGAACAACGGTTAATCACGTCATTGACCGGAATACCATTAGTTTCTCGACGGCATCTCTTCTTCCCGCGAAAGAACGTGAATACAGAGCGGAGGATGCCCGGCATTTCCCCTCCGCTGACCGTGAGTGGGAGCCACACGCTCAAGTGTCAACCTTGCAGGGGTCAAGACATCGTTAATAGGAAAAGCCAGTGTCAGCACTCCATTGCCATAGGAGACATTGGCGCACTCCGCGTTGATCGACACCGGCAGCGCCAGTTTGCGATAGTAGGCCCCAACGCTCCATTCATCCAGTAATAGTTCCTTGACCTCCTTCAACATGCCCCGCATCGCTCCCTGAAGTATCAGGTGTCCATCGTGGGTCACTTCAATCTGGATGTTCTCAGGTTCGAGTCCGGGCATGGGCGTGGTCACCATTAAACGCTCTGCGGTGCGATAGACCTTAACAGGGATATGCTGCTGTCTTATCTGCTCTTGCATCTGCTTCACCTTTCGTCGCTTTCCCTTGTATACAAAACGCCGCGCTACAATATATCACTACAGTCAAGTGTATCCCAAAAACCATTGGCGGAGATCAAACTTGCATCACGAATCAATCACAATCACATTCGCTACTGTGCAGCGCTCATTCATCATATCCGGACGGTGGCACAAAGCCGCCGAAAGCGCGCTCGAGTAGTGCGGCGAAGGTGATAGGTGTGCGATCCTCCAGATAGGGGCCGATGGCCTGCAGCCCGATCGGCAGGCCGCTTTGCGTGCGCCCCCACGGAAAGGCTGTAGCAGGTTGCCCACTGAGCGAAGCCAGACCAGGATAGACCTGGAGACGCGAGTACGGTACGCTCTGCCCGTTGATCTGGAGGGTACGGCTCGAAAAGGTGGCTTCTCGATCGATGTGGGGGAAGGCGGGCGTGATGGTTACGGGCGCAAGCAGCACATCCCAGTCACGGAAAAAGTCACGGAAGGCTGCCCGGTAGCGTTCGCGCTGCGTGTGCAGGCCGATGAATTGTGCTGCTGTCGCCGTCAGCCCGTAAACCTGCGCGGGGGCAAAGGGATCGGTCGAATGGCGCAGCCTTTGGGCCAGTTGTATCCGTTGCTCGTCAGGGAGATTGAGGAAGACGACCGCATGGAGGAGTGAGGCATAGACTTCCTGGTGCTTCCAGAGGTCGAAGCCTTCCGGTTGCGCTTCAGCCACCTTAGTCCCCAGCCGACCGAGGCGCTGCGCCAGATCGTCCAGCGCTGCCGTGATTTCAGCATCGACGGGCAACCACGCGGCGCGCGGCAGGATGGCGACGCGGAAACCGGCGAGCGAGGTCTGTCGCGCAGGTGGAAACGTAAGCCGCCAGGCCACGTCCTCACCGACGACGGGGCCGGCGATCACCTCGAGCGCCAGCTCCAGGTCAGCGGCGGCTCTCGCCAGAGGTCCTTGCACGGCCATGACCAGGGCCGGATTAGGCAGGGATGATCCTGGGACATGTCCGGCATGGGGAACGGCCGTTTCGCTGGGTCGGTGTCCATAGATGCCGCAGAAAGCAGCCGGGACGCGGATCGAACCGGCGATATCGCTCCCGAATGCCAGCGGCGTGAGTCCTGCCGCGACAGCAACTGCTCCCCCACCGGTACTCCCACCAGAAGTCCGGCTCAGGTCCCAGGGGTTGTTGGTCCGCCCAAAGAGGGGATTATCGGTCTGCCAGTCACCGGCATAGGGAGGCACGTTGGTCTTGCCGAGCAAGATTCCACCAGCATCGAAGAGTCGTCGGGCCAGCGGCGCGTGTTCTACCGAGATGACCCCGGCTCGCGCGGCAATGCCCGCCGTAGTGCGCAACCCGGCCACCTCGATGCTGTCCTTGATTGTCAGCGGCAGGCCGTGGAACGGCCCAAACAACTCGCCCCGGCGACGAGCTGCATCGGCCTCGGCTGCGCGCTGGCGAGCCTGCTCATAATTAGGGATCACAATCGCGTTCAGTTGGGGGTTGTAGCGCGCGATACGCGCCAGGTGCAACTCTACTAAAGCTGTTGCAGAAATCTGTCCTTCTCGCAGGGCCGCGAGCAGAGCATGTGCAGACGCGAAGGCATCCCTGCTTGAAAGTCGGTTGGTCATAGCACTATCTCCTGCCTCATGAATGTGAAGCTGACCAGTACGCGGTCATTATATGATATGGGAGGCGCAGTGGCTCACAGAAGGACCCTCCTCCACGGCCTGGCACGAGTCAACCCGTGAGATGTGGAGGCGCGCGGGTGAGCGGATTGTGATTGCTTTGTGATTGCCTGGACGATGCATTCAACACCGCGCGTGTTATGCTAGAAGCATATCGTAATGCGACATACCCTTGAGGTTGACAGAACTGCTGGTCGGAATGAATAGGAGGAGCATCGTATGAGTGAGCGAGCATTTTCTTTAGGAAGGAAGGAGCATGTGTGATGACAGAACCCATCCCTATCGCCATGTACGCCGACCTTGCCTGTCCATATGCCTACGTCAGCGCCTATCGTTTGCGCAAGCTGCGCGAGGAGTATCGCGGAACTATCATCATCAAGCATAAAAGCCTGGCTCTTGAATATGTCAACCGGGAACCTACTCCCAAAGCAGTGCTTGAGCTTGAGCTTCCTGTGCTTGTACGGGAGGAACCGGACATTCCTTACCTGCCCTGGCAGCGACCGGAGAGTGAGTGGCCGGTGACGATGTGGCCTGCCTTCGAGGCGGTCAAGTGTGCGGAACGGCAGAGCCTGACTCTGGCCGATGAGCTTGATTGGGCGCTGCGCCAGGCCTTCTTCGCGGAAAGTCGCTGCATCTCGCTGCGCCATGTTATTTTTGAACTCGCGCAGCAAGCGGGTCTCGATATGGAACGCTTCGCTGGCGACTTCGACCGGGGCGTGACGAAATACCGGGTACTCCAGGAGGCACAGGAGGGTTGGGAACGGCTGCATGTCGCGGGCAGTCCCACCTTTGTGTTGCCCTCCGGGAAACAGATCAGCAACGTGGGGCTACCTGAAATCACGGTTGATACACAGCGCCCTGATAGGGTGATGGCCGTCACGCCCGCCTCCTGTCAGGGGCAAGCCTGCCTGGAGATCTTCAGGCAGATGTTTGCCGAGGCTCAACAGCCAGAAAGCGCCCAGGCTTGAGGGGAGACCGGAACGGTTGGGAGAAGGTATCCGCCCAGGATTCTCCCTCATCCAGATTTGTGATTGTTTTGTGATTGCTTTGTCTCTCACCCGGCGGATTGTATGGTATGGTAGATAGATGTCGTCCAACGGTACATTTGGGAAACGTGATTTGTAATCAGATAAAGCAAGAAGGAGGACACACGATGTCTGATATATCTCCCTCGCCTCAGCCCTTTGCGGAGCGACTGAGCGATGCTCTTCAGGATGCGATCAAAGTGGTGATCGGTTCTCATCGCAAGCCGCCACGGCGCTTGAAGAGTTTCTTGAACGGGACGTGGTTCGGCCACCCGTTGCACCCGGTCATTACGGACATTCCGATTACGGCCTGGTTGCTCACAGCGATCTTCGATATCATCTGGCTGATCTCCCCAGCTCACAATAGCTGGGCGGCACTGGGAGCTTTTGTCGCGGTGATCGTCGGTTTGTTGGGAGCGTTGGGAGCGATTGCGACCGGACTCACGGATTGGAGCGATACCTATGGAGCTGAGCGTCGAGTCGGCCTCAATCACGCGCTGTTCAACGCGGGTGCGACGATTCTCTACCTGGTCTCCTTCATCCTGCGCCTTATCGCTGGCCCAGGTGATGGCGTTGCCGCCGCTATTCTGGGCTTCGTCGGGCTGGCCTGCGTCCTGTATGCGGGGTATCTGGGTGGCGAGATGGTCTTCTCCAAAGGGACCGGTGTCAACCATACCGCCTGGGAAGCAGCAGGCGAGGATTACGAAGCGGTGCTGCCAGTGGAGAGCGTCGAGGAAAACACGCTCTATCGCGTGGTCGCCTCAGGCGTACCGGTGGTCGTGCTGCGCCGGGGTAAGCAGTTCTGCGCCATCTCTGCGACCTGTCCCCATGCTGGTGGCCCATTGGACGAAGGAACGCTCACAGGTGATGTGGTCGAATGCCCCTGGCACGGGTCCCGCTTCCACCTGTGCGATGGAAGGGTGCTGACCGGCCCGGCAACGGTCAATGCGCCGCGCTACGATGTGCGTGTGCGCAATGGGCAGGTAGAGGTCAAGCGCGTAAGCGAGACATGATCGCGAACGGTCTTCCTGCCCCCACACAAGGAAAGCCATGTTCGCCTGGAGAGGAAGTATCGAGACATGAAAGATACTCTGGCATCTAGAAGCGAATTACAGACGAGAGAAGATGGGCAACAGCCGGTTGCTGCCGCCCAACCCCGTGTGGTAGTGGTCGGAGCGGGCTTTGGTGGCCTGGAGGCTGTCAAAGCCCTGCGCCACGCCCCGGTTCAGGTGACGATGATCGACCGGTGGAATCATCACCTGTTCCAACCCATGTTGTACCAGGTGGCAACAGCAGGGTTATCCATCGAGGACATTGCCGCCCCTATTCGCAGCATTTTCAGCAGGCAAGCCAATGTCTCGGTGATGCTGGCCGAAGTCACTGGCATAGACATCGAGAAGCAGTTGGTGCTGACGACAGATCAAGCCGTCCCGTATGACTACCTGGTGCTGGCAACGGGAGCTTCCAGCAACTACTTCGGTCACGACGAGTGGCAACGCCTGGCTCCCAGCCTGAAGTCCTTACAGGATGCGATGACGCTGCGCCACAACATCCTGTACGCCTTCGAGGCGGCGGAAAATGAGCCTGACCCTGAAAAGCGCCGGGCGTTGTTAACGTTTGTGCTGGTGGGTGGCGGAGCGACTGGAGTGGAGTTGGCGGGGGCCATTGCCGAACTGGCTCACCGGGCGCTAACCTGTGATTTCAGGCGGATCGACCCTGCCTCGACGCGGATCGTTCTGGTCGAAGGAGAGCCGCGCATTATTCCCACGTTCCCTGCCTCCTTAACCCACAAAGCCCGGAAAAAGCTGGAGCAGTTCGGCGTGGAGGTCAGGACGGGCGTGCATGTTACCGGCGTAACCGCTGAAGGCGTAAAGATCGGAGATGAATATATTGCGGCGAAGAATGTGATCTGGACGGCAGGTGTGACGGCTTCTCCTGCCGGGAAGTGGCTCGACACTGAGGTCGATCGGCATGGCCGCGTTAAGGTCGAACGCGATCTCACTATTCCTGGGCATTCCAATATCTTTGTCATTGGTGACACCGCGTGCGCGCTACAGAAACGGAAACCACTGCCCGGCCTTTCTCCGGTCGCCATGCAGGAGGGGCGCTATGTGGCAAAGATGATTACTGATCGGGTGACTGGGAAAGCGCAAAGGCGGCCATTCCGGTATGTTGATAAAGGAACTCTGGCGACGGTTGGCCGTTCCTTTGCCGTCGTTGACATCGGTCCCCTCCGCTTCACCGGTTTGTTGGCCTGGTTGACCTGGATCGTCGTCCATATCTTTTACCTGATCGGGTTTCGCAATCGCCTCCTGGTGCTGATCCAGTACGCCTGGGCCTATGTGACGTTTCAGCCAGGAGCTCGCATTTTTTTACCCGAGGAGCGCGTGAGCGCCGGTACACAGGCTGAGGTCGTGAAAAAGTAGCGAAAGGAAACGGTGTGTTATGGAACATCCGCTTGTGACACCGCACGACGCCGGAACAGGTCAAAATGCGCCCGTGGAATCCGGTTCGCATCCGCCTGCAAGATTTGCTGTTGGACTTCGTACCCGGGCTATTCTTTATGGCATTCTTGCCGCTGCCATCCTTACCGGGCTAATTGCCCTGGGGTCGCGCGGCTTTCACTGGTTTGATGCCACCCTCATTGGCTACGCGGTGGCCTCGATTTTCGCTGCGGCGGCGGTCACGTACAAGTACAGCTTCTGGCTGGCTCGCCCACAGACGGGCCGCTACTGGCGCAGAAGCTGGCAACTCTTTTTCTCCTATGCAAATTTTCGCCGTTACACGGCGCTGATCCCGACCGCCATCCTCGACCTGTTCTCGCAACAGTTTATCCGGCGGCGCGGTGTCTACCGCTGGTTGACGCACCAGTGCATTTTCTGGGGCGTGATTCTCTCGTGTTGTATCACCTTTTCGCTCACTTTTGGCTGGATACGCATGACCCTGACAACGGGCGGGCAACACCTGCTCTGGTTCTTCGGTTTTCCTCTGTTTGCGTTCTCCATTGACTCGGCGCTGGGGTTTCTGATCTACCATGCCCTGGATTTCACCGCCATCTTATTGTTTATCGGGCTGATCCTGGCTCTTCACCGGCGCTTCCACGACCTGGCGCTGATTAGTGTGCAGCGGTTTGGCTTCGACCTCATGCCGTTGGCCTTGCTGATGGCGATCGTGGTGACCGGCCTGGCGTTGACCGCCGATAGTACCTGGCTGCGCGGAGCGTATTACTGGTATATTTCCCTGACCCATGAAGCGGTGGTGGTACTCTGGCTTATCTCGCTGCCCTTTGGCAAGTTTTTCCATCTCATTGAGCGCCCGGCGACAGTCGGCATCGAACTGTACTGGCGCACCGGCGAGAACACCGAGATGCAGAAGTGCGCGCGCTGTGGCGAGGAGTTTGCCCCGGTGCGCTTCATCCAGGACCTCAAGAAGACGCTGCTTGATGTCGGTGAAGATTACACCTTGCGCGAGGATGTTCTTACTCAGCAAAGCACCGAGTCAACGGGAACCCCGGCAGAAAAGCAGGCCACGAGAACGCTCTGGTGGCAAGATCTCTGTCCTTCCTGCAAACGAGTGGCGCGTGGGCAAGCCACTCTTGCCGCGCTTGACCCCGGTGGCAATCGCTTCTTATAAAGAAAGCAGACAGCGCCGTGCCGGGGCAGACCCCGAATGTCTGTCCGATAGGAGATCGTGTGTTGCCAGGCGCAAGAGATAGAAATGGAGAACGGTATGAGTGTTGACAAAGGCCAGTTTCGGCGCGGCCAGCGCCAGCGAGAAACCTTCGATTTTCATACGGGTGAGTTCGCGCCCGCCCGCTGGAAGTCGGACGACGAGATTGAGCGCTATGTGCCAACGCATTGCTGTTACTGTGGCGTGCAGTGTGGCATGTATCTGAAAGTGGCCGGGGGAAAGGTGGTCGGCGTCGAGCCGCGCGAAGACTTCCCGCTCAATCATGGGATGCTGTGTCCGAAAGGAGCGACCGCCTACCAGACCGTCAACCATCCCGATCGCCTGACTTACCCATTGATGCGCAGGGGCGGGAAACAAAGCCCGCTCGAACGCGCCAGTTGGGAGGAAGTGCTCTCGACGATTGTCACGCGCTTCCGCTCGCTTCAAAGCGCGTATGGCAAGGATAGCGTGGCGATCTTTAGCGGCTCATCGATGACCAACGAGAAGTGCTATCTGATGGGCAAGTTTGCCCGCGTGGCTCTGGGGACGCGCCACACCGACTATAACGGACGCCTGTGCATGTCCTCGGCAACGGGAGCTAATGAGCGCTCGCTGGGCATCGACCGCGCGGCTAACCCTATCAGCGACATGCTGCACGCCGATTGTATTTTCGTGATCGGCGCGAACGTGGGAGAATGTTTCCCCATTGTGACCAGCTACCTGTGGCAGGCGCGTGATCAAGGCTGCAAACTGATTGTGGCCGATCCCCGCCAGACGCCTATCGCGCGTACTGCTGATATGTTCCTACCCTTACGCTCTGGCACCGACTCCGCGCTCTTAAATGGGATGCTGCATGTCATCATCAAAGAAGGCTTGATCGATGAGGATTTCATCCGCCAGCGCACGGTGGGCTGGGAAGAGACAAAAGCGCTGGTGGAACACTACCCACCGGAGCGAGTGGCGAAGGTGTGCGGATTGCGCCCCGATGCCATCGTGGAAGCGGCTCGCATGTTCGGGCGCGCCAATGCCGCCTTGATCTACACGGCGCGCGGGCTGGAACACCAGAGCAAGGGAGTCGATAACGGCGTCACCGCCATCAACCTGGCCCTGGCGACCGGCAACTTTGGACGCCCCGGAGCAGGGTATGGTACCTTGACCGGGCAGGGCAATGGACAGGGAGGCCGCGAAGTCGGGCAGAAGGCCTCGCAACTGCCCGGCTGCCGCGAGATCGAAGACCCGGAGGATCGGGCCTATATCTGCTCGGTCTGGGGCATCGATGAACAGGACCTGCCGCACGCGGGCTATCCGGCAACCTTAATGATTCCGGCTATGTTGCGCCAGGAGATTCGCGCCTGCCTCATGATTTGCTCGAATCCGATGGTGTCGCTGCCCGATCAGCATACAGCTGAGCGAGCATTGCGCGGCTTAGACCTGTTTGTGGTGATGGACTTCTTTCTCTCAGAGACGGCGGAACTGGCGGACATCGTGCTGCCGGGCAACGTCTGGGCGGAGGATGAGGGAACTACCACGAGCTTAGAAGGACGGGTGATCAAATATAACAAAGCCGTTGATCCACCAGGAGAGGCGCGTCTCGACTGGCAGATCGTCTGCGAGTTGGCCCGGCGGCTGGGCAAGGGGCAGTACTTCGATTTCCATTCCGCGCGTGATATCTTCGATGAAATGCGGCTGTGTACGCGGGGCGCGAAGTCGGACTACTGGGGGATCACCTACGAGAAGATCGACGCGCAAAACGGCGTCTTCTGGCCCTGCCCAACCGAGGATTCCCCTGGGACACCGCGCCTCTACGAGCAGCGGTTTGGGTTCCCCGATGGCAAAGCGCGCTTTCATCCCATTCCCTATATTCCTCCGGCGGAAGAACCCGACGAGGAGTACCCACTGATCCTGACCACCGGGCGGGTCATTTATCACTATCTTTCCGGCAACCAGACGCGGCGGACGCCGTTTCTGCGGGAGATGGCCCCGTATCCCTGGGTGGAGATGCACGAACGGACCGCCGGGCAGCTTGGGATCAGGGATGGCGAGTGGGTGATAGTACGGACCAGGCGGGGAGAGATGACGGCACCGGCTCTCGTGGTGCGCTCCATTCGCCCCGATACGCTCTTCATCCCGTATCACTACGGACATACGCAAGCGGCAAACCAGCTGACCAATCCGGTGCTGGAGCCGATGATGAAGATTCCCGAATACAAGGTCTGCGCTGCCGCAGCTGCCCGCGCGGCAGAGCCGCCCGAGTGGGCGAAGGAGATTGAAGTGGCGGACCTCCTCGCGGCACAGAAGCGCCGGCGCGAGCTGCCGATAGCGAATGCCAGATCGACGCCTGGCTTGCGCTAGACGGGTGTTTTCGCATAACCAGAGAAAGGAAATGGAAATCAATGCCAGAAACGGTGACCGTCAAACAGATCTTTCTCGATCCCTCGCGCTGTATCGGGTGTCGCTCGTGCGTCGCTGCCTGCCGGGAGTGTGATACTCACAAGGGCGAAAGTATGATCTACATCGATTATATCGAGCGCAGTCACACAGTAGCCACGTCCCCGACGATGTGCTGGCACTGCGAAGACCCGCTGGCTCCGTGCGCGCAGGTCTGCCCGGCGCAAGCCATCCTGGTCAGCCCCGACGGGGTCGTCCACCAGGCGGATGAAAGCCGCTGTATCTACTGCGAGAATTGTGGCTACGCCTGTCCGTTTGGGGTTCCCAAGTTCGACATCCAGAAGCATTTTATGCGTAAGTGCAATCTGTGCTATGACCGCACCAGCCAGGGCAAAGGCCCAATGTGTACCACCGTCTGTCCCACGCAGGCCATTTTCTATGGGACATATGAAGAGTGGGTAGCAGCAGGCCGGGGCTTACAGGGTGCCAGGCCGGTCAACACCTTTTATTTCGGGCGACAGCGGGTGCGCACGCGCAACTACGTGATCCTGACGGAGGAGGACGACGCTCTTGATCTCATGGCACTCCTGGACGAGGCGAGCCTGGGCAGAGGCAGCGAGGTGCCGCAGTCCACCGCCGGACGCAATGCGGAGCAGTGGGTGGATGCAGAGATCGCCGGGATTCCAGAGCGCGCAGCTCCTCCACAGCCTTGGACACCGCGTGAACCGCAGCCGTTCACGGTTCCCGCCTCACCCATCGGGAGCGCCGATGTTCATGATGCGCGTTTCGAGCAAGCGTAAGGAGGCTGCTTATGGAACACAAGATGAATGCTCAGGGGAGGCCGGGGCGTGAGGCGCTCTCGCCCGCTGGCATACAGGGAGCCGCGCGCGCGAGCCAGGACGCTCAGGAAGAATGGCGCACAGAGTTCCCCTACCCCTGGAGCGAGGACGAGATCGTCACGCGGCGTGATACCTTGCGCTTCTTACTGGCCGGCTCCGGGGCGCTGTTCCTGGCGACGGGGGTGCTTACCATTGTGGGTAACCTGCCGTCGGGCGCGCAAGTCAAGGCCGTACCGATCGCGCGCGTCGGCGAACTGGCGGAGAATGGGTGGAAGGTCTTCGATTTCCCAGACCAGTATGCCCAGGGTATTCTGATCAATCTGCCGGGAAAGGGGCTGGTAGCCTATAGCGATGTGTGTACGCATCTCTCCTGTGCGGTCACCTACCAGAAGGAAAGCAAACAACTCTATTGTCCCTGCCATGAAGGATTCTTTGAGGCGTCCACAGGGGAGGTGCTGGCGGGGCCACCCACGCGCCCGCTGCCGCTCATTGAACTGGCGGTGCAGGACGAGGTCATTTACGCCGTGAAGGTGGTGCCGCGATGAGGGGGAGCGGCCTTTGCTTCGTCCTCGCGCAGAAGCGAATAGGCCCTCTTTGTGATGGGTCTGAGATTTTTCCGCCTGCCTTTGTGAAGCTGCTGAGATAGCCTGGTGTTACAGTGTCGGTAGGAAAGCAATCAAGTGAAGTGAGAGCCAGAGGAGGTGAGAACAATGGCAACCGAATTCACGCTCAAGGACTTTGAGCAAGCGGATAGTGAACTGCGGGCGGCGCAAAGTCGCACATACTTCTACTACCATACCCTCTTGTATGTGATGGCAAATCTGGTGCTGGTCGCGCTCAACCTGGTGCTGACCCCAATCTATCCCTGGGCTATCCTACCCGTCGTCATCTGGGGTATTGCTGTGGTGGCGCATTACATGGTGGCATTTCGCTGGATGAAAAGCGCAAATGCCCAATGGATGGCGCAAGCGGAATATCTGGCGGAGGACCTGCACCGGGCGGGCGAGATCACGCCCGAGAAAGCGGCCTGAACCTCTGCGGTAGTACTCTTAGCCTGAGCATGACAACACGCTCAGGCCGTTTTGTATTCTGCTGGTACGAGCGAGGCATACTCGCGCATTCCGTAGAATACAACATTAACCCGGCTCCTGAAAAAGGAGCCGGGTCTTTTCTCACTCACGACCGCTCACTAGGTGTTGATCGGACTCACATTGATGGTCTGTGCCGTATCCGTTCCCGTCCAACACAGGTAACGTGTGCCACCTATATTAGCCAGTGTGAGGCTATAGGGGGTGGTTTGCGCTGTGATGACCTGGTTCTGGATGGCCGGAGTACCTTCGAATGTCCCCAGGTGTATATGTGTATCACTGGCGGTGCGCCAGGCAATCTCAATATACGGCGCTGGAACACCTACCGAGGAAAGGCCAACAGGAAGTTGGCTGGTCGAGGTCGTGGTCACCATCGTCAGGTTCGTTGGTTGCGATGGTTGATAGGTGCCAACCACAATAAAGGAGCTGGCGCTCGTATCTCCCCAGGCAATAAACAGGGCATTATCCGCGGCACCGACTGCCGGACTGGTCCTGATAGCAATGTTGTAGGTGACCTTTGTGTCAAAGGTTCTGGCATCTGCCGAAGAGATGATGTTGAGGCGACCATCGGTACCTCTCCAGCTCAGGTACAGGCGACCATTAAAGGCTGCCAGGGAGGGAGCGTTGTTCGAGGTTTCGCTCAACGTCACTTTGCCAGCCAGTTGCGTGGGGCTCGCCGGGTTATAGCGAGCCACATTGAGGTGTCCATCGGTTCCCAGCCAGGCCATGTAGAGGTTTCCGTTGAAGACCTCCAGGCTCGGCCCTGACCCCGCCAGCGTGGTATCGGTCAGCACTGTGACAGGACCGAATGCTTTGGTGGCAGTGTCATAGGTTGCCAGGCTCAAGTTGTGCGCTGCGTTCATGCTCGTCCAGCTCACGTAGGGCGTCCCGTTGAATGGGGCCAGCGCGGGAGCAGAGTCAGCCGTTGGCTGCGAAGACACGGTGCAGGTGCCCGTCGGCATTACCTGGTTGGATTGCACCGTATTGGGGCTGGTTACGTTCACCTGCGCTACTCCTGGAAAGGCATAGGCCCCTCCCACCTGTCCCGTGGCGGTATAGGTAAACGTGACCGTGTTCGGGCCATTGGGCGGGACGGTGACACTCCCAACCGGGGAAGAGCGCCCGTTGTTCCAGGTGTAGAGGAACCGAATCGTTCCACCGCTTTTGCCGGACTGCACATGGAACGTGGCGGTGTAGGTAAGCGTCATGGCGCTCCCACAGTTGATTCCCGCGATACTGTTCGGACTCACCGCCAGATTCACGCTCGACACCGTCAGTGCTTGTTGTGCTGGACTGAGCATCACCTTCATTATCACCGCTGTGGCGTTTTCAGCGCTGAGGCCACCGTTGTTTGCGTACACCGCCACCATGCCCTCCTGGATACCGGTGAAGCTGGTAGCGTAGCTCACCGGGGTGGTATAGGTTCCCATGCCCATGCCGTTACTGCCCGTGATTTGCGCGTGGCCGGTATCGCTGTAGAGATGATCGTAGACCACAGCGTGGCCGATCACCGCTTCAAAAGCGACCCCCGTTCCTTCGAGCGTCACCGGGCTGGTAATCAATTGCCGGGGCTGGATGTTCTTCAGCGTCAAGGTCGATCCATCAGCAACTCCGGTGGCGACCCACATGTTATGGGTGTTGCCCTCCAGGCGCGAGAGCGTGACGACGATCGTAGGAGTTGATCCCTGCACGGAAGCTTCCTGTACCTGAACGGTGGCCGACACGTCATGCGGTCCTCCACCGCTGAGCAGCTTCGCCGTCACCGGACGCTGCCAGTCAAAGAAGCGAGCTTCCAGTGCTTTGGCAATCTGAACGGCATCATTTTTCCAGGGCTGGTGTCCCTGATTGATGCTCGCCTGGTCGGCCTCGGCCTGGTAGCGCGTCAGGTCGGGGAAGGCCACCTGCGACAGAGATGACCCGTTCCACGCGAATTCGCGGAAGAGGTCTGCCGTCCACTGAACGACCGGCTTGCCCGTGTTGAGCGCGGAGTTCGGGTCCACCTGGGCGGTCAAGACGCTGCTGTAGCCGCTGATCTTCACCTCGCCATTGATCAAGGCGCTCAGGTTGAAGAGCTGCGTGGGATTGACACTGGTGATCCGGTCAAAGACGTAGACATCCAGGCTGCTATTTGCATCGCTATGACGGACGGTGACCAGTGCCTGTAGCGACGAGTTGCCCACGATGTGGGCGAAGCTCACGCTCTCGACCTTCCCATTAGTCCCCGCCGTACTCAGGATGCCATCCCAGTAAGCTGGTGAGCTGATAGGAGTTGGTGCCTGTGTGACCCCTTGCGTGGGGGCCGGTGTTGTTTCGCTCCCTGGCGTCGTTGTCACGGTCGTTTGCGGAGCCGTCGGCGTCGGAGTTGCCTGGCTGCCGGGATGCTGCCCCTGGAGCGACACGACGAAGGCGAAGACGCTGAAAATCAGCGCCACCACCACGACGACAGCAGCGACCGCGAACCAGTAACTTCCCCTGCCGGGAGATGGTGGCCGGGGCGGCGGAAAGTGCGTCGCTGGAGGGTATCCTCATGGTAAAACGATCCGGGTGTCTGAGGAGGGACCTCCTGGTCTTTGTTGATTTTTATATTTTGCGTACTCATGGGTTTCCTCCTTCCGAGGATCTGCCACACTGCAGATCCTCTATTAACCCAAATCTAGTATACTTGCATGAGTTCACAAAGCCGTCGCATTTCCAGAGCTGGTATCACGAGTAAATCACTGTTTGTATCCCCACCACCATATGATTGAGGAGATGTGTCTGTCGATGACCGGCCGCGATGTGCCGAAGACAGAAGGGGTGGCTTGCTAGCGATTCAACTGTGATGAGCCTGGGAGATGAGGAGCAGCGCCTGTGATGAACCGGTGATGTTGGGTATGTATTCTTCTACTGGTATATGTAAGTAGCTAACTCACTGAAGAGCAATCGTAAGACAATGCTAGCTTGAAAATCACTCTTCAGGAGACGAAAGACGGTATCGACCATGAATACTTACCCACCAGAGCTGAAACAACATCAGCACAAG
Source organism: Ktedonobacteraceae bacterium (assembly GCA_035716135.1). Taxonomy (GTDB): domain Bacteria; phylum Chloroflexota; class Ktedonobacteria; order Ktedonobacterales; family Ktedonobacteraceae; genus CF-113. The sequence goes on along the minus strand of DASTKD010000013.1, from coordinate 585 downwards.
GTTGCAGGCAGTAGTCCCCGGCGCTTTCTGTTCGTCATCATGAGCTTCAGTCTGGTGACAATCATGATCTGTTTACTCGTCATAGGGCGGTTATGGTCTACCTCGAATACGCCTGGGCAATATCCGACTCCTACGCCTGTCGTTGTCCTTTCTCCCCATCCTACGCCGTCGCCTTTTCCCTCGCCCACTCATGCTCCGACGCCGGCAGTCACGCCGACGGCCAGCCCGGCCCAGCGCATCGATGCCTATATCGACCATTTGACGCAAACGCAGCAGATCGGCCAGTTGCTCATGCTGCCCGTCTATACCAATGGCTATAGCGCCGCACTGAACCAGCCGCTCCAGCAGTGGGACATTGCCAACGCCATCGTCTACAATCAGTACAATGGAAGGCCGCTCATGCCCACCACGCTGAACGGCTGGACACAACTGGTGCATGACCTGCAAGCGCACGCCAACCAGTCGCTGATTATCGCCACCGACGAGGAAGGGGGAAACGTTGACCGCCTGGCCCCCTACTATGGCCCCACGCCCTCGCCGCAGTCGCTTGCAGCCACAGGAAATCCGCAGCAAGCCTACGCCCAG
>DASTKD010000012.1:0-12449 GCA_035716135.1 Ktedonobacteraceae bacterium | reverse complement strand
AATAGATTGATAAAAAGACCAGACATAACACACCTCCGTTGCACTGATTATATGCGAAACATACGTTCAGCGCAACGAGATGTGTTAGCGAATATTTTTCGTAACGATTCTCTGCAATGTAGGGACGCGATTTATCGCGTCCGCCTCCTCGTCCCTTTTCACTTTGTCTTATATTAGCTCACAACAGGTTCTTTGCTCACGGCTTCCGGCGCACCGGCTGCCGATCTGGCAAACGGGCTGGAAGCGTTGACGTTCGCGCCAGGCTCGATGCCAACGCCAAAGTGCAGCGTGAGTTCTCCACCCAGGTAGCCTGTTCCCATAAACAGAGCCGCGCCGAGGAAGGATAGCACATAGGCAATGATGGGCGGGTTCGCCTGCGCGTTCAAACGGGTAAGCCAGCTTACAATGAACAGTACCAGAACAAGGTAGTTGCCTGCTCCGTGTACCAGCCCAACCGTTTTGGCGCGCGTGCCAGCAGGAATATCGAGCCAGTCGATGGTTCCCGTTACTGCCGCCAATAGCCCGCCGAGCGTGCCTGCCGCGATCATCCAGAACGCGACGGTTGACCAGTATCCATTGCCAGTAATCCAGTGAACGATGTCGAAGATGGGGGAAAGCGTTAGTAACCCCAGCGGGTAAACTACCAACATAGGATGGACTGGGTGGCCCATTGGCTTGATTTTGTGTTGCATTGTGATCTCCTTATAGATTTCACAGAATTCGTTTCGATACTATTTCGGACACTCATAATGGGCGTTGCTACTGATGGTAGCGTAGTCTGCCGAACGTTTCTAAATCGTTTGGTCAGGTATTGCGCGCCTAATATTTCAGGCGCGGCGTTTTGTGTATATAGGTGTCACTATTAACCTGTTTGAGCATGAAATCGGCCACGTCGGCTCGCGCAATATGGGCGTTTGGGCCGATGAAAAGCGGGTCGCCAACCTTGTATTGGCCGGTGCGCGGCGTGTCGGTGAGCCTGGAGGGGCGCACGATGATCCAGTCCAGGTCGCTCTGCCGCACAAACTGTTCCTGGCGAACATGATCCATAAACATCGCTCTTACTTTGGCAAAGAGTGGGGAGACGAGCGGGACAATCCAGGGAACTTCTCGCCACTCTCCATCAAGCGCGGCCACCGCGAAGGCAGACTGGCAGATGAAACGCTTCACACCCTGTTTTTGCATCCCCAGGATGATATTTTTTGTCCCTACCGAACAAACGGGGATGGTAACTCCCGGCTTCACACCGAGGACGCAGAACACCATATCCTGTCCCGCAATGGCCGCTGCGACCGCCTCCTGGTCAAAAATGTCCCCCTGAATCATCGCGAGATTGGGATGCTGGAGCGTAAGAGCCTCCGGGTGGCGGTCAAAACCGGTAACGATATATCCTTGCTCAAGAGCCTGTTCGATTAATGCCCTGCCGGTGCCACCGGCTGCGCCAAAGATTACGATTTTCATGGTATTTTCCTTTCTTGCTGCCCTATAATTCTACCATTTCGGCTTCGTTGGGCGTGGCTAACTGGCGCTGCTGTTGTACCTGGTACAGCTCATCGTTTAAGGTAGGTATTGGCGAAGAAATCTGGGTGCGCAGCTTGCCCCGCTCGATTTCCACAAACAGGATGAAGATGTACAGTACGCCGCCGAAGATAGCCATTAAGCCGCACCATTGCGCCCAACTACCGGCATAATTCGGGACGATCATGGCTATCACCCCCAGAAAACAATACGTCAAACCAATGAGAACCGTCAACCATTGCCAGCCGGGACGCCTTGTTGATGCCATCACTCCGGCTAACAGGAGCAAGATCATGAGTAAAGCCGACCCGATCCAGTGCAGTTTCATAGCATGAACATCGTTGGTCATGCCAATGATCTGATAGTAAATTTCCTGGTGGATGACCGGATCAAGAAAAATGGCGAATATTGCGGTAACTCCGAGCAGTGGAAAGCTCAACCGTCCTGTGCGTCCTACACGCAGTAGCGCGGCGCGATTCGGGTAGGTCAGGACAAACAGACCTGTGATAAGCAATACCCCTAACCCTCCAATAAAGAAAGGCGCGATACCGGCTGCCGTGATTACCGTACTGAGTACGATGAATTGTGCCAGCAATGGTTTCTCCTCCGGTTTGCGTAGCATCCCTACCATACAGCCTCCCAGTAGAACCGCGATGGCTGATAGCTCCGCAATATGCCAGAGGTGGGGTTGATCTGCCGCGTCTTTCAGTATCCAGGCGGGAATGAACTCAAACAGACCTACAAACAGGAAAACCACAGAGAACACCCCGGCAAGCACTCCGAAAAATTTGATGCCTTTCAAGCGTCTACTCATTTGATTTGTTAGTATGGCAGACATGTCTTATACTCCTTAATAGTTCAGTAAAAAAATCATTATTATGCTTTCATGCTGCAAAAGAAGTCTAGCACATCAAACGTTACGAAATCGTTTCATAAAGTGTTTGTCAGGAAAATAAAAACGAGGAAAGGTTGTTTTTATGCAATCACAGGATAAACTCAAAGCTATTATTATCGGTGGTGGTATCGGAGGTATTACGACAGCCATCGCCTTGCGCCAGGCCGGTATCGATGCGGCTGTCTATGAGCGCGCGCCGGAACTGCGGGAGGTCGGGTCGGGGCTGCCACTTTTTACGAACGCGCTGAAAGCCTTACAGAAACTAGGCCTGGGCGATGAGATAGAAGCGCTTGGAGCACACGCCAATACGTTGAGCGTCAGCACCTGGCAAGGCCGGGTTCTGACCGATGTGACGAACGAAAAACACTTGCAAAGCCTGGGAACGGTCAGCACTGTGGTACACCGGGCGGAGTTGCTCGCGTTGCTAGTAGAAACGCTGGGCATGGAGAATGTTCATCTCAACGCGGAATGTACTGGTTTTTCGCAAGATGAGTCGGGTGTGCGCGCTCGCTTTGTTGACGATATGGAGGCACAGGGCGATTTCCTGGTGGGTGCGGATGGTCTTCACTCCACCATTCGATCTCAGATGTCTGGCATAATCAAGCCGACTTATGCGGGCTATACTACCTGGCGCGGCGTGGCGCATATTGAGAGAAGCGGGTTGGAGAGGTATGTATGGGGCAAGGGCTACCAGTTTGGTATCGCCCCCATGTCAAGGGGACGCGCCTACTGGTTTGCGCAAAAATATACTCCAGAAGGCCAGCCTGATAAAGCCGCCGGGCGCAAACAAGAGCTTTTGGACCTGTTTCATGACTGGCACGATCCCGTCCCGGCGGTTATCGAAGCGACCCGCGACGCGGATATTCTACGCAACGATGTCTACGAATTGCCCCATCTTAAACACTGGAGTTCTGGACGTGTCACCCTGCTGGGCGATGCCGCTCACGCCATGACGCCTAATCTAGGCCAGGGCGGTTGCCTCGCCATTGAAGATGCGCTGGTGCTGGCGGACTGTCTCGTTAAAGAGCGCGATATTGTCGCGGCTCTGAAACTCTATGAGACGCGCCGCATCAAACGCACACGCAATGTAGCGCGGCTGGCGCACCTGATGGCAGGAGCGGTGCAAATCGAGAACAACACGCTGGCGGCAACACGCAATGCCATTTTTCGGTGTGTACCTCCCAGCTTTGTGGTTAAGCGCGTGCTGTGGATACTGGACTATAAGGTGTAAGCCAGGCGCTTTTTAAGATACTGAACGGCGCTTGCTTCCCAGCGCGGCTCAATCCAGGCGTAGAGCTTTGTTTTTGCTTCCCCGGAAGAAAGTCGCGCTTTTACAAGGCCATGCCGTTCCATCCAGGTGTCAGCCAGTAAGTAGCATGTGCTGTTCCAGCCACTTTTATTGCCATGCGGATTGAGCCTTTCAGCGATGCCCGAAATGACGACCTCGGCTGTGTTTTGCAGTTCGTTCAACGAACGATCGAACTCGCTTTTATTGGAAGAGTGCTGCATACCGGCCAGCTTCCTGAGCGACTTGACATCAATATCGTCGTTCTCGCGGATACAGTTGTAAATGCGCAAGGTCGCTTTCGCCAGCAGGCCCGCCGCGTAGCGTTCCTCCACCGTTTCCGATTGAGCAAGCGAACAATGCGCGATTGGAAACATCTCTCTGGAGATCAGGAGCGGCTTGTCGCCAAGAAATCTACCATAGGCGGCGACTCCCTCCATTGCAAAGCGGTCTCGCCAGAGCCAGGGATCGCTATCCATGCCGGTATGCCACGCTTCAGGCCGTGTGATGGAGACGAGTGAGGGATGACCAGGAATGAAACTCGATAAGGGCAAGATGCCCAGGTTCTCCACAACGTCACAGGCTTCTCGATACGTTATAGCGATTGGATGTGCTAATCCCTCTGTCATACACTCCAGTACCTCTCTATTTTTTATAGTGGATACTGTATTTTAGCTGAGAATGGTCAGCGAATCAAGCACAATTGTGCGCAATACTCGCACCAGCCTTGTAATATCCCATCTTCTTCATGCACGTTCGCCAAACGTCTCGCGCAGTGGCAGACGTAGCCATGCGGGTGCGCGGGGTTGCCATAGACGAGCGTATGGGGTGGTACATCGCGTGTCACAACTGAGCCTGCCCCGACGAGCGCGAACGAGCCAATGGTAACGCCGCACACGATGATCGCGCCCGCGCCTATTGACGCGCCATATTTGACCAGCGTGGGAGTGATCTCCCAATCGTCAGCTCTTTTTAACTTGCCATCAGGCGTGATGGCGCGCGGAAACATGTCATTGGTGAAACAAACGTGAGGGCCGATGAACACGCCATCTTCCAGCGTGACGCCTTCAAAGATGGAGACGTGGTTCTGAATCTTGACATTGGAGCCGATGCGCACATGCGCATCAATGTAGACGCCTTTGCCGATGTTGCAGTTTTCCCCTACATATGCCTGCTCGCGCACATGTGCCTGTCGCCAGATGCGCGTTCCCGCGCCGATATGCGCTTCGGGTGAGACTTCTGCTGTTGGATGAACGAAATATGATGAAGCTTGTTTGTTCGTTGTGTCAGTATGACTCATGCTTTTTAACCTCTCTTACCACTCAAGTTCAAACGTCCAGTATACTTCAGGCGAGTTCCATTATAAAGGATCGTGCGAATCTGTCAACCGGAACTCTCCATTTGGAATACCGATACGTGTATTTTTAAACAGTTGTGCTTTCTGTATATTATGTCTTCTTCATCACCATTCCGCAACCATTCTGGCTATCAGACAGCTACCACGTCGATTTAGAGTTGAATCAAGCTTTGTAAATCAATTTCTCAAAGCTCAGTTGTTATTGTCGCCGAAAAAAGAATGTATTACCCGGTGAGAGTGCGGTGTTATTCGGTAAGGAGAGATGCACCCCACTCTCTTTAGCTTATAAGTGGACGAGACTCGAGAATGTCGAGTCGGAAGGGATTGATGTCGATGAAGCATCAAATTCTGGGTATTATCAGAAATAAGGCAGGTGTAATGGTGGTCAGCCTGTTGCTGGCTACGATGCTGCTTTCTGGTATACCATATGCAATCACACATAATTCTTCTTTTGCAGGAGCAAAAGAAGCCCATGCGGCCAGTTTAAATCCCATCCAAATCGAGAATAACAAACCAGGTACGGCTGGTTGGAATGACTTTGCTTCCGTGCTACAGCCGGATGCCATTTCAGGTTTCGGCTCCAAAATTAGTGTCAATCACGGGGATTCCATCGACCTTTTTGTGACGACGACCGCGCCCAGCTTCACCATCGACATATTCCGCACCGGCTACTATCAGGGGCTTGGAGCCAGGTTAGTACAGTCGCTTGGCAGCTTTCCTGGCGTACATCAGGCCATCCCGAATCCTGACCCCGTTACCGGCATGATCTCCTGCTCTGGTTGGACAAAGACTACAACGTTGACTATTCCATCCAGCTGGGTTACGGGTGTTTACCTGGCAAAACTCACGGCTTCCAACGGCAATGCCAGCTTTATTTATTTTGTCGTGCGAAATGATGGTGGCAACGAAGATATCCTGTTTCAAACGAGTGTAACGACCTATCAAGCTTATAACCTCTGGGGTGGCACCAGCTTATATGATAACCAGCTGGCGAATAAAGCTCTCTATCCCTATGCGCACGCGACAAAAGTATCATTTGATCGTCCGTTCAATCCCGGTGATAGCAATGGCGCAGGTCATTACTTCTTTTTTGAGTATAAAATGGTCTACTGGCTCGAGTCCCAGGGATACAATGTTGCATATACTACGGACGTTGATACCGATACAAACGCCAGTACCCTCACCAACCACAAGGCATTCCTTTCGGTTGGACATGACGAGTACTGGTCGGCGGGTATGCGTAACACGGTGCAGAATGCCATCAATGCTGGTGTCAATGTCGCCTTCTTCTCAGCGAATGCCATGTACTGGCAGATTCGCTTTGAGCCGAACGCCGCCGGAGTGCCTGACCGCGTAGAGGTTGGCTATAAAGACTTTGCGACTTCTTCAACTGCGCCAGGCCCCGATCCTCAGTGGAATGTCAATAACTCTATCGTGACGACGAACTGGCGTGATCCGGTGGTAAATAAGCCTGAAAATGCCGTTATTGGGGTCATGTACGAGCAACAGGAGGACAAGGATTATGCGTATATCGTCCAAAATGCCTCGAACTGGATCTATGCCGGGACAGGTTTTGTCAATGGTTCCTCGGTACCTGGTATCGTGGGTTATGAATATGACAAGGTCTGGAATAATGGCTTTACTCCTGCTGGCATAACTGTGCTTTCCAATTCTCCTGTTCATGGATGCTGTGGCGGCTTTGCTTCATTTGCAAATTCGACTCTTTATACAGCCGCCAGTGGTGCGAAGGTATTCGCTGCAGGGACTATTCAGTGGAGTTTGGGATTGGCAAATATTCAGGGTAATACCTATATGAATGCCGGTATTCAACAAACAACCACGAATATCCTGGACAATTTCACCGGCATCACACCCGCTTCAGGGGTCGGTTTAAGCCCCAACAGCCTGAGCTTTGGCAACCAGGTAGTCGGGACGACCAGCGCCGCGCAAACAGTCACGGTCACGAATACCGGAACGGCTGCCCTGACGATCAATAGTATCGCAGTGACCGGGACGAACGCGAGCGATTTTGCTCAGACGAACAACTGCCCTGCCAGCCCGAGTACTCTGGCAATTAATGCATCCTGTACCGTCAATGTGACTTTTGACCCCGGTGCATCTGGCTCTCGCAGCGCCAGCCTCACGTTGACGGACAACTCCGCCGATAGTCCACAGACGGTGGCTTTGAGCGGCACTGGAGTCGCCACAGCGCCAGGGGTCGGTTTGAGTCCGGGTAGTCTGAGTTTTGGCAATCAGAATACCGGAACTGCAAGTACTGCTCAGACGGTGACGCTGACAAACACCGGCAACGCCGTGCTAACGATCAATAGTATTACCATTGCGGGAACGAACGCGGGCGACTTTGGGCAGACGAACACCTGCCCGATCAGTCCGAGTACGCTGGCGGTCAATGCCACCTGTACCATCAGTGTGACCTTTACCCCTGCTGCCAACGGCGTGCGCAGTGGCAATGTGACCATTACCGATAATGCAGGTGGAAGCCCACAAACGATTGCCCTGAGTGGCACAGGCGTAACTACGACACCGGGGCTATACTTCACCGATGGGTTTGAGAGCGGGAATTTCAGCCAGTGGACCAACGCGCCGGGTGGCACAGGTCAGGCCAGCGTCCAAACAACGGTAGTGAATAGCGGCGTGTATGCTGCAAAGCTGACTAATGCCTCCGGGCAGTATGCCTCGGTCTCCACTGCGTTTAGTGGAGGTGCTGCACCCACCCTGAGCTATACCCGTTTTTACTTCAACTTTGCGACGGGTCTGGGAACCACACCCATCGCCTTCGCGCAAGATTCCAGCAATCATCAACGCTGGCTCGTCTACTATGACGCGGGACGGCAAGGATTGGACATTTACTTCTGGAATGGAGCCGGCCAGCGCTTCGACCTGTACAGCAATACGAATGTCTTGAGTCCCAACACCTGGTATTCCATCGAGTTAGAGTCTAACGAAATAACCAGTGGGCATGGCGAGGTGTGGTTGAATGGCACTTCCATCGGGGCTTTTGATGGCGATCTTTCGACGACGCAGACCTATAGCAAACTGGTGCTGGATAACGAAGCGACCGGTAGCGCTTACTTCGATGATGTCCAGGTGGCTAGCAGCTATAATGGAAAGCTTTCAGCCCCGATAGCCAGCCTCAGTCCAACCAGCCTGAACTTTGGCAATCAGGTAGTCGGGACGACCAGCGCGGCGCAGACGATCACCGTCACGAATACCGGAACAGCGCCTCTCAGAGTCAGCAGCATCGTATTGACGGGGACAAACGCGAGCGACTTTGCCCAGACAGGCACCTGTCCGACTGAGGACGATCTGCCACCTCTGGCCGTCAATGCGTCATGCACTCTCAGCGTGACCTTTACGCCTGGAGCCAGTGGGACACGCAGTGGCGCTCTGGCTATTACCGATAATGCGGCAGGTAGCCCGCAGACGGTGAGCTTGAGCGGCAATGGCAGTACGGCGGGGCCGTTAGTTAGCCTCAGCCCGACCAGCCTGAGCTTTGGCAATCAAAACGTTGGTTCTACGAGCGCTGCGCAAACAGTGACGCTGAAAAATAGCGGCACCGCTGTACTCACCATCAGCAGTATTGCTGTGGCGGGAACGAACGCGGGCGACTTCGCGCAGACGAACAGCTGCCCGATCAGTCCGAGTACGCTGGCGGTCAATGCCACCTGTACCATCAGTGTGACCTTTACCCCGGCGGCCAATGGCTCGCGTACTGGGAGTATTACGTTCACAGACAATGCGGCTGACAGTCCAGAGACGGTAGGTTTGAGTGGTACCGGGGCAACGGCGGGACTGTACTTCACGGATGGGTTTGAGAGCGGGGATTTCAGCCAGTGGACCAACGCACCGAGCGGCACGGGCCACGCTAGCGTCCAAACAACGGTGGTGCATAGTGGCGCAAACGCGGCGCAGTTGACTAATGCCTCCGGGCAGTATGTCTCGGTCTCGACGGCTTTCAATGGGGGAGTTGCGCCCACCCTGAGCTATACCCGTTTTTACTTCAACTTTGCGACGGGTCTGGGAACCACGCCTATCGCCTTCGCGCAGGATTCCGGCAATCACTTGCGCTGGCTCATCTACTACGACGCGGGACGGCAGGGGTTGGACATTTACTTCTGGAATGGAGCCGGCCAGCGCTTCGACCTGTACAGCAATACGAATGTCTTGAGTCCCAACACCTGGTATTCTATCGAAGTGGAAGCGAACGAGACGACCAGTGGGCATGGCGAGGTGTGGTTGAATGGCACCTCCATCGGGGCTTTTGATGGGGATCTCTCGACGACACAGACCTATAGCAAACTGGTGCTGGATAACGAAGCGATCGGCAGCGCTTACTTCGATGATGTCCAGGTGAGCGGCAATTTCATATAGCGATGCCCGACAAGCTATTCCCCCCCGATTGGGCCATGCAATCGAAAGACTGCATGGCCCAATTGATAGGCATCGTAACGCCTCCGGGTAATTTCTCTGGATAAACACATGTCGATTGAAAGGCATGGAGGAATATATACTTGCATTTGATATTCACAACAGCTTCTCAATACCGGAAGCAACCGTATTGCTAAGAAGGAAGGTTTATCCTTATGATGGAAGCCTCCTTATTGTGCTATCCGGGAGTGTGAAAAAATGAATCTTGTTGCTTATTCTATCAAGACAAAGGGTACGCATAACTTTGTCAGGCGTTTACACACGGTATTTACACGTTTCGGGTTTACCGAAGCTCGTATACGGTATGCGCTGCATACCATAATTGACACCACTCGCACCTATGATGGCGCGCCAACTTTCTTCATTCCGGCAGTAGTACTCGCAAGGCACCCTGAGTTGATTGATAAAATTGCGCGGGATGGCACTGAAATCGGAGTGCATGGGTATGTTCATAACGACTACCGTACTCTGAACAAAGAGCAGCAACTCCAGCAAACGCGAAAGGCGATTTCTATATTTAAGCATGTCGAGATTCCCTACTCTGGATTTCGCAATCCCTACCTGGGGTGGACAAGGGAATCGCTGGAAGTCTTTGCTGATCTGGGGTTTCATTATGAGAGCAACATAGCTATTTTACATGATGTTGTAGATCAAGAGGCGTTCACGCCCCTGATTAGAAGTGGATTCACCAGGTCTTTGAAACTCTTCCAGGCTATACCATGCAGCACCTATGCCTTGCGCCCTCACTTTGAGGGTGAATTATTGCGCATACCAACGAGCATTCCCGATGACGAGATGCTTTTTGATCGCCTGCGCATCACCGACCCACAAGAAGTTGGTAATATCTGGAGCAAGGTGATGCAGCGCGTTTATGATCGTGGTGGGTTATATGCTTTGAATCTGCACCCGGAGCGCGGAGTACTCTGCCAGCAGGCGCTGGAAACATTACTGGTTTATGCTCATGGCCGGCAGCTTCCCGTGTGGGTGACACGTATTGGAGACGTTGCTCAATGGTGGAAGGAGCGTAGCCTTTTCCGTTTTAGCATTACTCCGTTGGGCGATCATCGCTGGCAAGTGGAGGAGCGCAGCAGCCCGCGCGCGACGATTCTGGCGCGCAATCTTGTGATAGAAGATCGTCCTACAACGCCCTGGTATGGAATGGACGTGCGTGTGCAATCGCAAGCTGGAGCTTTTATTGTAAAATCCCCGCTATGTCCCTGCATTGCTATCTCACAGCAAACTCCCGAACAGGTAGAAACCTTCCTTTATGAACAGGGGTATGCTGTAATGAGTTGCTTACAGAAGGAGGCGCACCTCTATCCGTTGTATATTGATAGACCAGAAGGATTGGGCGCAACTTCTGAAGAACAGACGGCATCCAAAATAGCGCTGGTGGAGCAAATCGAGGCGTTAGAATTGCCTTTGCTCCATTTTGGATGCTGGCCGGATGGCAATCGCGCCGCTCTCTGCATTTCGGGAGACATTGACTCGATTACGGTGCAAGACTTCTTTTTACGTATTGTAGAGGTATTTCGGCATAAGTAACGCAAGCATCGTCGGGATGCTTATGGAAGGTAATCGACTTTTTATGAGGCTGCCTGTGAGAAAACCATCACCACTTGTGATTTTGCTGTTTGCCGGCGGTCTCATCATACTCATTATTGCGTTGCCGCTACTTGCTTCGCATGTTTGGACCGCGCATAGCAAAAATCAACAATCAGGAGTCGGCAATGCTACGACGACGACAGGGAACTCGGGTCAGCAGAATGGGTCATCGCCTTCGTTAATCAGCCGGGGCGTTCCTGCCTTTGCCTCTTCCGCGCTTGACCCGGCCACGAATGCCAATGATGACAGCTATGATACGACCTGGAGATCGCAAAGTGTGCCAGCCTGGTTGGCATACGATCTTTCAAAGGTGCCTGCCGCGCAGCGCAGCCGGGTAGTTGTCGCGTGGTACAACGAGTCCGGCAACTACGACCATACCATCATCAATTATCCTGCCTACAATATGCCACAGGACTACACCATCGATGTCAACGCGGGATCCGGTGGAGATCAACCGCCTGCTACCGGCTGGGTGACACAGGTGACGGTGCAAGGCAATCACTATCACTCGCGCCAACATGTCATCAATATGGCTGGCTATAACTGGGTACGTATTAATGTTACTAAGGTTGATGGCTCGATTGAAAACTATGATGTGAGTATCAATATGGATGTCTTTGATGCGCGCACGGCTCTTGCCAGTGATTGGATTTTCTATGGCGATTCGATTACTGCCGGTGCAATGGGACATCAAACGCTTGCCAGTGTGAGCGCCTTTGCGCAACTTATTCACGAGAAGAGTTCTACTAATTATCCCGTGCAAGAATCGGGAGGAATTGGCTACCTTACCAGCGCGGACGGGGTAAAGTACCTGCACGATTGGCTGGGAATGTTTCCTGGCAAATACGTTGGGTTAAGTTATGGCACCAACGACGCGCTTGGTTGTGTAAGTTCCGATGAGTTTTATAGCAACTACGTTACGATGGTGCAGGATGTGTTAAATGCAGGCAAGACCCCGCTGGTGCCGCACATACCCTGGGGAAAAAACGCCAATATCCAGAAATGCGCTCCAGCATTAAATGCGAAAATCGATGCATTGTACCAGGCATTTCCGCAAATTATCCACGGACCGGATCTGTGGGCCTTTTTTCAGAGCCATCAAGACCTGATTTCGAACGATCTGATTCATCCAACTGATGCCGGATTTGCCGCGTATCGCCAGCAATGGGCAAACACCGCCCTGGCCTCAATCTACTCACACGGGTAACGTATCCCCTGCGAAAATCGTAATATGGACCGTCCTGACATGAGAATGAGAAATTGCTGAAAGCATTGTATTGTGAAAACAGGCTCTCATAAATTCGCCGCGCGCACAGTAATTATCAGGCTGGCGAGCTTATCTT
>DASTKD010000011.1:0-6608 GCA_035716135.1 Ktedonobacteraceae bacterium | reverse complement strand
TCCGCGATAGCGGCAATATCCTTAGTGGAAAGCGAAGGAAGCGCAACGGGCGCGGGTTGGAGTATATCCACTTCTGCTTCCATCGCCAGCAAGTCGAGTGGTATTTCGATATACGCCCCGCGTGGTCGTCCCGCGCGCATGGCGTGGAAAGCATCGTGTATTGCGCCCGGAATTTCCTCGACGTATTCTACCGCGCGCGTCCAACCCGCCAGGGCATCCATCACGCCGAACTGGTTTTTCACTTCGTGCAATTCTCCGCGCCTGCGCCCGCGCGAAGCACGCGGCAAACTGGAAGCGATTACCAGCAGTGGCACCGCATCGGCGTAAGCATCAGCCACCGGAGTCGCTACATTGGTGACGCCCGGCCCGGTAATCACACTGACAACCCCCTCTTTGCCCGAAACCCGCGCATAGCCATCGGCCATGAAACCCGCGCCCTGCTCGTGACGCGCCAGCACATGACGCAGCCCCGGCTCATCCAGCATAGCGTCATACAGAGGCAGCGTATGCACGCCCGGTATTCCAAAAATCGTATCAACTCCGTGCGCCCTTAGCGCAGCAACAACGGCCTGGCCGCCCGTGAGACGTGGCATGTGAGATGGCTCCTTTTCTTATGCAATGTTTCCTAATGAACATTCCCGACCAACCGGGAACGAGACGAACTGGTCGTTGCCTTTCTGTAGGGACAAGGGGTGGGGCAGGGTGGATGAGGGGGCCTTGTGCTTGTCCTCGTTGGGGTCATGTTACGCGGCGACACATCATCACATCCCCACAGAATCTTGTCGCCACGAGGACAAGCACAAGGCCCCCGCCCTACCTCTCATCCGCCCCTTGTCCCTACAGGACAGAGATACATACGTTCCCGATTTTGATTGGCAATATTCTTCATTAGGAAGTGTAGCACAAGGGAACGACATCGTCCAAATTGTCCGTAGGGTACGACACATAGCGTTGCTGGCGAATCTTCCATTTTACCTATCTTCCCCGCCATTATAGACCAGGAAACGGTAGTAATGGTATACTGGGCGTTAATATTGATAGTGATATTCGTCAAAGATACAGGAAAAATTATCCCGGCTGATTGAGGTAGAACACATTGACACAGTTTGAAGGCACACTGATTGCCGGACGCTATGAGATACGCGAACACATTGCTACGGGTGGTATGGCAAGTGTCTTCAAGACGTGGGATCATCGCGTAGAACGGCTGGTAGCTATCAAAGTCCTGCGCTCGCTCGATAAGAATGATCTCCGCGCCGTAGAGCGTTTCCGACGCGAGGCGCGCGCGGCAGCCGCGCTTGCCCACCCCAACGCTGTCACCATTTATGATTTTATCGAAGAGTATGGTCAGTACTTTTTAGTGATGGAGTATATCCCCGGTCCGACGTTGAAACAGTTGATCGCGCAACGCCGCCATTTACAATCCCAGGAAACGCTGGAAATCGCGGCGCAGGTGTGCGCTGTTCTGCAAGTGGCGCACGCGCGCGGCTTCATTCACCGCGACATCAAGCCCCAGAACATCATGCTGGTTTCGAGCGGGTCAACCGCCACAACGGGCAGCTTGCTGGTCAAACTGACCGACTTTGGCATTGTGCGCGTGGCCGAGGATGCCGGTCTCACCAATAGCGGCATCGTGCTTGGCACGGCTGACTATCTTTCACCGGAGCAGGCGCGCGGCGAGACGTTGACCGCCTCTTCGGACCTCTATTCTCTGGGCGTCGTGATGTTTGAAATGCTGACGGGGCGACCGCCCTTTGTCGGCCCTACCGCCGTTTCTATCGCCATGCAACATGCTTCGACCTATCCACCATCTTTGCGCCAGTTCAATGCTAACGTGCCGCCTTCTCTGGAGCAGATCGTCAACCGCGTACTGGAGAAGGAGCCGGAGGATCGTTTTCTCTCAGCCGCCGAGATGCGGCAGGCTTTGCGCCAGTGCGCGCGGGAATTGAATGAGCGAGGGAAATCAGCAACCGCGCCAGCAGCCACGCAGCACGCGATGCCGGGACCCGGCGCGCCCGGACAATTTTATCCGCCAATGTATAGACAATCGTAGCACAGGGGCCAGATTTATCGCGCCCGTTCAGAGCAGGAATTATGTATGGAACACAATCAAATTAGTACAACTGCGGCCCCGGCAGCTATTGGCCCGTATAATCAGGCCGTTCGCGTCGGTCAATTCGTCTATTGCTCCGGTCAAATCCCGCTTGATCCCGCCACAGGGTCACTTATTGAGGGCGATATTTCAGCGCAGACGCATCGCGTGCTGCGAAACTTGCAGGCAGTGCTGGAAAGCGCCCATACCTCGCTTGCCAATGTCGTGAAGACTACCGTCTTTCTTGCCCATATGGGCGATTTTCAGGCCATGAACGCCGTCTACGCCAGTTATTTTGAGGGAACTGGAAGGGTTGCGCCCGCGCGCTCTACCGTCGCTGTGGCTGAACTGCCGCGCCAGGCTCAGGTTGAGATCGAGTGCGTGGCTTTCCTGGATATGTAGGGATCGATACGGCCCCGCTGCTTGTAGAGCGGGCGATACGAAGCGGGAGTAATATGTATGAATATGGCTAATTCTTCTCCTATCTGGGATACCACCCTTGATCGTCTGGAAACGCTGCCGATGGACGCCGTGTGCAAAGCGTGGCTGCAATCCGCCAACCTCACCAGCGCGCCAAACTTTGGAGCAGACGATATTGACGCGCCTTCGCTTAGCGGTCAGGAGGAGGCGTTGTATTTCACTTTACAGGTTCCCAGTTCGCTGGCGCGCGATGTCATCAATACGCGCTGGCGGCGTCCCATTGAGGACATCCTGGCGGATATTACCGGCCAGCCTGTCACCGTACTGGTAACGAACAACCATGACGAGGGATTGCCGGGCAGAGAAACTAACGGGCGTATCCCCACGCCGCGTTACACAAATGGCGATTATGCCTACTACGATGTTGCTCCCCGATCTCCTCTGCCACCAGAACAAGAAAACGGGGGCCGCTACGCGCTGGCCGATGAGCGC
The DNA here is from genome assembly GCA_035716135.1 of Ktedonobacteraceae bacterium. Lineage (GTDB taxonomy): Bacteria > Chloroflexota > Ktedonobacteria > Ktedonobacterales > Ktedonobacteraceae > CF-113. The sequence continues at coordinate 3,604 of DASTKD010000011.1, read as the reverse complement.
GCCTCGCTTAACCAGTTGACCGAAGAATGGGATAACGAGCAACGCGCCAATATTCTGATGCAAAATCGCCTCAACCCGCGCTATACCTTCGACGCCTTCATCGTGGGCAATAGCAACCGGCTGGCGCACGCCGCTTCTCTGGCCGTCGCGGAAGCGCCGGGCGAGTCCTACAATCCGCTCTTCCTCTATGGTGGCGTGGGGCTGGGCAAAACCCACCTGCTGCACGCCATCGGCCACCAGGGCATTCAGGCGGGTCTGGCCGTGCTGTACGTCTCATCGGAACAGTTCACCAATGAAATCGTCAATGCTATTCGCTACCGCACTACCGAGGAGTTTCGCGCTAAATATCGCTCGGTTGATATTCTGCTGGTGGACGATATTCAATTTATCGCAGGCAAAGAATCGACCGAGGAAGAGTTTTTCCACACCTTCAACAGCCTGTATGAAATGAGCAAGCAGATCGTCATATGCAGCGACCGCCCGCCTAAAGCTATCGTCAGCCTGGAGGAGCGGCTGCGCTCGCGTTTTGAGTGGGGATTGATCGCCGATATTCAGCCGCCCGACCTGGAGACGCGCATGGCAATCCTGCGCGTGAAAGCCGATGTGCTGCATTATCCCGTGCCAGACGACATCATCACCTACATCGCCGGGCGTGTGCAGACCAACATCCGCGAATTGGAGGGCTGCCTGAATCGCCTGATGGCCTATCAACACCTGCACCAGGTTGATCTCACCATCGATGTCGCGCGCGCCGCTATGACCTCGCTGGGCAATGATAGCCGCGAGTCGCGCCTGAACATCAAGCAAATCGCCGGGGCGGTGGCGGAATACTATCATCTCTCGCTCGAAGATATGTGCGGCAAGCAGCGTGATAAGCATATTGTCATGCCGCGCCAGATTGCCATGTACTTGATGCGTCAGGAGACGCAGGCGTCCCTGCTGGAAATCGGGCAAATGTTTGGCGGGCGCGATCACAGTACCGTGCTGCACGCCTACGAAAAGATCGACCGCGAAGTCAATATCAATCCCACCCTGCGGCGCGAAATTGTCGCCATCCGCGAACAATTACAGCGAGAATAAGGCGAGAAGAGCATGTTACCAGCGCAAGAGCCGGGGCGACCGCAAGGGTCGCCCCTACCCTATACGACGTATTTGATCGACCTGGATGGCGTGATCTACCGGGGCAACGCGCTATTGCCGGGCGCGCAAGAGTTCGTCGCCTGGCTCGATGCCAACCAGAAGAAATACCTCTACCTCACCAACAACTCCTTTGCGAGCGGGGCGCAGGTGCTGTCAAAATTGACGCGCCTGGGCATTTCCGCCAATGTCGCCCACCTGCTCACGGCGGGGCAGGCGGCAGTGCAAAACATCGCTCGCCGTTTCCCGAAAGGCACCGTCTACGTCGTCGGAGAAGAACCCCTCATGGAACTCGTGAAGGCGCAGGGCTTGTCGGTGGCTCCCATCGACTCTGAAGAAGCCGATGCCGTGCTGGTAGGACTCGACCGCGACTTCGATTATACGAAATTAACCTGTGCCATGAACGCGGTACGCGCGGGTGCGGCTTTCGTCACCATTAACCGCGACCCGCTCTTACCTGTGCAGGGCGGTTTCATTGCCGGCACCGGTTCGCTGGCGGCAGCCATCGAAGCCGCCAGTGGCATCTCCCCTGAAGTGGTAGGCAAGCCCGAACCCACTCTGCTTTATGAAGCCATGCATCTCTTAGGCAGTCAGCCCGGCGAAACCGTCATGGTGGGCGACGGTCTGGGAGTAGACATCCTGGCGGGCAAGAACGCCGGAACGCATACCCTGCTCCTCCTCTCCGGCACCACCTCGCGCGCGGCACTGGATGCCTCCACTATTCAACCCGATCACGTCTACGACGACCTGGCCGCGCTGATGAAGGATATGGCATCAAACGCGGTTCCGTAGGGACGCTTGCGTCCCAGGTGTCTGTAGGGACAATGGGTGGGGTTGGGCGGATGAGGGGGCCTTGTGCTTGTCCTTCTCGCCACGCGATTCTTTTGGAGGCTCAGGATATGCCAGAGGAATCATTCCTTGACGAGGACAAGCACAAGGCCCCCACCCATCTCCACGTCCTCCCCTTGTCCCTACAGAAACGGGGAGGGCGTTCCGTGCCATTCCCTGTGTTGGTTGTTAAAGATCATCAGGACGGGGCAGCTCTTCAGGTTGTTTAGTCGCGTAGTAGCAGGCGAAACTGGGGGTTATAGCGCGAATCGCACTTGCTGCATGAAACGGCTTGCGAATAGCGCCGGGCGCGTGGGTACTCTTTGCCGCAGTTGGGGCAGTGGTAGAGATAGCGGATGGGGCGACGCTCGCGGCGTTGCTGCTCGCGGCGCGCGCTTTCCTCGTGCAGCAGTTTGCGCAGGTCTTCGAGTTGATAGCCGGTCACGGCTGCTTCGTCGGCGGCGATAGAGTCGTAGCCGTGATGACGATGGCGGCGCGGCGTGCCATGCACGCGATCCGCCAGGTGAATCAGTTCGTGCGCCACCGTTACCTCGATGGATTGCGGCTGCATATCCGGTTCAATGAAGATGAGGTGACGGTGCGCGGAAGAATGCCTTTGTGTTGTATCCGTGAAGCCGGGCAGGGAAGCGTGTTTGTGCGCTCTGGCGCGCGGCGTGATGGGCGCGGGCAAATAACAATAGCAGCCGAGCGCCAGCAGATTGAGGCGTTTGCCCGTCCAGCGCGCATACTCCTGGCGATCCTGGGTAATCGCCAGCACTGCCAGTTCCTGCTCTGGCAAGCCCAGCTTTTGCCAGTAATGCGCCAGCCAGCGCTGAATAATGGGACTTCCGTGTATAATCGGGTCGGCCTGCCTGGGTGGCGGCGCAGGCGATGCTGATTGTCGTTGAGCAACCATCCTGGCTGCGTTTCTCCTGACTAATCGAATACAAGGATAGACATGTTGCGTGGCAAATAATTTATGCCGTCACGTTTGTGTAGCCAGTATAGCAGGTACGCGCAAGGGCCGCAAGCTTCATGGAGCGTTGGAGGCGTTGCCGCGACGCACACGTTCAATCTTTGCGGCGATTACCACTCCCTGTATCATTATGATGAACGCGATTACTATCAGCATCGGGCGCGCGGATACAGCATCTAACAGGGCAAAGAGCAGCACGAAGCCGGAGATGATGCCGAGTACTACGCGCTCAGCAATGATGTCTGTTGATAGGAGCCACCCGAAAGAGAGCAGTGAGACGATAAGCATAGAGAGGGCTACAACCTGCCCGGTGTTTAAGGACGAGAAGAGGTTGCCTGTAATGTACTGCGCGCTCGCTGAAAGGAGAGGGAGTTGCTGCATGTCCAGCGTGTCGGTTAACATGAGCATTACTCCGATTCCACATAGCAGCATCAGTGTTCGTTCGGCCCAACCAAAAGCGCGTGTCAACCGGAAAAGCGCGATCAAGCTGAAAAGAGCGATCAAGAGAATCAGGATAAGGCTGTAGTGTATCGTGAAGTCCGGCCCCGGCGAACTGGACGCTCCTGTCGATGCCAGGTGGCTGAAATTGATGGAGTTTGCCAGCCATCCACCATTATTGCCGAAGAAGCTTAGCAGCAACAGGCTTATGATGGCGACGCCCAG
>DASTKD010000010.1:0-3262 GCA_035716135.1 Ktedonobacteraceae bacterium | reverse complement strand
ATAGCGGAACAAACATCATGCACAAAACCGGGTAGCGTGAGTTCCATCGAGCGCGAACCGCCCCCGATGGTCTCTCTGGCCTCGTACACGATGACCGACCTGCCCGCACTAGCAATCGTGATGGCGGCTGCCAGGCCATTTGGCCCCGCGCCAATCACGATTGCGTCGTACTTATTCGTTGTTGACATGCTTCGCCTGACCAGACACCCACGGAGGGCGTCGCTACTTATGATTATGTTTGCGTCCGCGCCCGCTTATCCAACGCAGGGGGTACTCATAGTATATATTGTAGTGTGCATGGCGGCATTGTGCCAGACGTTCTTCGCCTGGGACCATCGTAAGCGCGGGTCTACGCAAATGTTTTTTTGTCTCCTGGTAAACCTACGCCGCCGCCAGCGCAGCCGACTCGCTATCATAAATTTTGATGGCGTCATTCAGGCGCGTCAGTTCAAAGATGTGCTGGTAGTGATCGCTGAGGCCATAGGCGAGCATTTTCTGTTTCTGGCGGTTGATGCGAATAAGCAAGGTGACGATCAGGCCGATACCGCTACTGTTCATGTACTCCAGTTCCGTGAAGTTCAAAATGATGTTGCGCGTAGTGGGAGTGCTGGCCTCGGTATAGGCGCGCATCAACTCCTGTTCCGCGAAAGCCGATACATCTCCCTGAATGTCGATAATACTACTGCCAGGATTGATGTGACGAGTGTGCATAACTACGTTAGCCTGGGGCATGGCAAATCTCCTTATTTTATTTGTTTTGTGGTGTAATGATCGATTTAGGGTTTTCAGCCAGCGCGCTGGCTTCATCGGGAAAGACGCTCATGAAATCTACCAGGCGCGTGATCTGGAAAATCTCGACATAGTGCTGGCTCAATCCACAGGCCAGCAGTCTGCGTTTCGATTTACGGGCGCGCGCCAGTAAGCTTACGATCAGGGCAATACCGGTACTGTTGATATAATCCACATCACTGAAATTAAGCAAGATTTCCTCTGCTCCGCGACTTTCCGCGTCCGCGTAGGCGGCATTCAGCACGTCCTCCGCGAAGGCGTTGATTTCTCCGTGCAAATCGACGATGGCGACACGCGGCTGATGGCGCACATGCGCTTCAAGACTTCTTGCTGGCATGGGAGCCTCCTTCCTCCAGGTTGATAATCAATTCGATGGTATGATGGGTTTCGTTGTTGATGATGTAGAGATCATCAACCAGGTTTTTTATCAGGAACAACCCCCAGCCGCGCGGCGTTTGCAATTCACTGAGTTTGGCTTCCAGGTCGGGCGTTTGCGCCTCGATGGTAGCCGGGCCTTCTCCCTGGTCGCTAATGCGTATTGCCAGTGTGGTTGCTGATGCCCGCACCGAAATAAGCACAGGGACATCAGGCTGGTAATGGTTGCCGTGTTCCATGGCGTTCATGGTGGCCTCGGCCACCGCCGTTTTGAGTTGTTCCAGGCGGCGCGTTGGCAGGTGAAGGTCTCGCACCGCCTGGGCCACCTGCTCCATGGCCTGCCGCTCGTTCCCTGGTGCGCTGGGTATACTTAATTCGGCGAGCGTGTGCCAGTGTTGGTGGTTATTTTCAGCGTTCCGGGATGTTTTTGAATCACCGGGTTCGCTCGTATGTGTGGCAGATTTGTTTTCGCGTTGTAATGTTACGAGCGTGACATCATCTTCCTGTTCCCAATCGTTTCCGGTGAAGTCGGCAAGTTCGGCCAGCAAGTAATCAATTACAGGCGTTCCGTCGAAGTCCTCTTCGAGCAGTTTCGCCAGGTGCGGGAAGCCGAACATCTGGCGTCGTTCATTATGCGCCTCCACCAGTCCATCGCTGTAGAACAGGATACTATCTCCCGCGTCGAGCGTGATTTCCTTTTCTTCGTATGCCATGCCGGGCATCAGGCCGAGTGGCATACCGGTGGCGCGAAGTTCAGAAACTTCGCCGTTGTGACGGTGGTAGGGGAGATCGTGTCCCGCGTTGGCGTACTCCAGGCGTCCGCTGACCGGATCAAGGATAGCGTACAGGCAGGTGACGAACATATTGGGCGGAATATCCTGGTGCAGCAAATCGTTGGTCTGTTCCAGCACTTTGCCGGGCGAGATGGATGCGTGAGCGGTAGAGCGCAAGATGCTGCGTGTGGTAGCCATCACCAGCGCGGCTGGCACGCCTTTATCCGTTACGTCGCCAATCACGAGACCCAGGCGACCATCATCGAAGTACAGGAAATCGTAGAAATCGCCACCAACTGCTCGCGCCGGCTGATAGTACGAAGATATTTGCCAGCCGGGAAGCTGTGGAAGTTCTCTGGGCAACAAGGTTTGCTGGATCAAGCGCGCGACATGCAACTCCTGTTCGATGCGCTCGCGTTCGAGGTCTTGCGCTCGTTTTTCGCGCACGAGCTGCGCCACGCGCAAGGCTGGAGCCGCCTGCGTAGCCAGGTCATTGAGCAGCGTGCGATCATCGGTCGAGTAGTCCTGCTCGCTGAGGCGTGGCCCAAGATTGAGTAGCCCGACCAACTCTCCCTGGCTGACCAGGGGAATGACCATCTTGACGCCGGATGCTTTCAATGCCTTGAGCGCCGCTGAGTCCATGTGCAGCTTGTCAATTTCCGTTGCTCCTGGCGCGCTTAGAAAGTACGCGACAAGCGGGTCATTGGGAGCGATATCGAGTGGCGGAGTCTCGATCTTGCGCGTGCGGGACCTTGCCGCCGGTTTTTCTGCCGCCTGGATGCCTCGTCTGGCTCGTCCGAGGCGTCTCAATTGTAGTAGTTGTAATAGTGTAGCCATATGCGCTCCTGCCTGGTTCTGTCTCCTGACCCTATTGTACCAGATGTGCGTCTCCTGAACGTTACGAAAAGCGTTACGAAACTGCTGATACCGGTGAATCATCTTGTTTATAGTACGCGGATCGTGGCTGGTGAGATTTGTTTATCCATAACGATGCGCCCTCACCACTCCGATAACTTCCAGATTTCTGGCTGCACGGCTCCCGCTTCCACGCCTATTTCCGCGTAGATGCTAACCGCCTGCTTCAAATGTGTCATGGCTGCTTCTGTCTGGCCCGAAGAATGTAGCAAATCGGCCATATTATTATGCAGCGCGGCTTCGCGGTGGCGATCACCCTGCGCGATGCATAAGGCCAGCGCGGATTGCGTCAGGGATAGCGCGCGTTCGGTTGCGCCGCTCGCCTGATGCGCCTGGGCAAGATTGTTCAGGGCGGCAGCCTGCATGGCGGGGTCGCGCAGCTTTTCGGCCAGGGTGAGGCTCCGGGTGAG
>DASTKD010000009.1:0-5700 GCA_035716135.1 Ktedonobacteraceae bacterium | reverse complement strand
GTCAGGGATTGAAACAATAGACACAGCATCTACTATCAAGTCTGGTTAACTGGCTAAATGGCCGAGGCGTCCCGTCAGGGATTGAAACTAGTCCTGAAACTACGGACTGCTATAAGAAAAATCGCGGCTAAATGGCCGAGGCGTCCCGTCAGGGATTGAAACTGGAGTAAGAGGCTGGGTGTCATGTGATGCGAAGTCACGGCTAAATGGCCGAGGCGTCCCGTCAGGGATTGAAGCGCTTAGCGGTGCTGTTCACGATGGGAACAAGCTCCGGCTAAATGGCCGAGGCGTCCCGTCAGAGGGTGCAAGTAATTCATTTGTGGAAATCCTCTATTGATCGATTTTGCTCTGGCGAGAGTGTGTACATCAATACTGAGAGAGATCAAGATATTGATGTGAGTGATCGGTCATGCCGGGGTATAGTGTGGCTCGACTGGTAGGGGCGACGAGGACGCCCGCAAGAGGTCATTGTTTAGGCCGGATGGTAATATATAATACTATCGAAGTCACACCTTCCTCATCATCTCCAGAAAGCTCCACGACTTCATGTCGCGTTCGAGGTGGTAGCGCAGCAGGTCGTACATCACCGCTTCTAGTTCGCTGTGCAGGCGCGTATCGGGGCGCATCCGGGCGGCTTCGCTCCACTTGACACGCTGCATGTAGCGCAGGGCTTTGAGCGCGTCGAGCGAGAGGCGACGTTCCCAGAGGCGCGAACATTGGGGACACAGTACGCCGCCGAGCGAGGCGCGAAAACCGTTCTCCTCCGGGCGAATCTCGCTGGCGCAACTGGCGCAATTCTGCAAGACTGGCTCGTATCCAACCGCCATCAGCAAGCGCAACTCAAAATAACGCAATAACAGGCGCGTCTGCCCCTCCTGCTGTTGCGCCGTTGTAGGGACGCGATAAATCGCGTCCTTCTCCGCGTCCTTGCTCGTGTCCATGTCTGCACTGACAAGCAGTTGTTGCAGCGCGTTGGCGTCGGCGTCCAGGTAGCGCAGCGTTTCCAGCAGCAGGACGTAGATGTCGTAGTGCTGCATCTGGTCTTCCACAAAGCGATCAACCAGTTCGGCGAGGTAGAAGCCGCAGGTCATGTGCCAGAGATCATTGCGTAAGTGCAAGAAATTTTCGCGCCCCTCGGCCTGTGTGACGATGTCGAGGTTGCGTCCCAGGGCTAATTGTAACTGGCTGCGGCAGAGCAAATCAAGATGGCCGGCCATCTTGCTGATGGGGCGGCGCGTGCCTTTAGCGACGGCGCGAATTTTACCTTTGCCGGGCGTGAAAAGCGTGAGGATACGATCAGCTTCCCCAAGATCGGTACGCTTGAGGACAATGGCTTCGCTGGCATAACTGTGTGGAGAGCGCATGAGGAACACCTTGCATATGCAAAAAGACGCGATAGAAAACCGCGTCGGATTGGAGGCGACGAGCGGATTCGAACCGCTGGTGCAGCTTTTGCAGAGCCGTGCCTTACCACTTGGCGACGTCGCCCTATCAGGAAACAAAAAAATGGAGCGGGAGACGGGGATCGAACCCGCGACTTTCTCCTTGGCAAGGAGATGCTCTACCACTGAGCCACTCCCGCAATACTTGCGTTTGCATGATTAAGATACCATACCCGCGAAGGTTTGTCAACTAGTTTTTTCCACCATGAAGCCGCGCTCACGCAACAATTCTAGCACGCGCGGCAGGTTGTCAGGCGAGACGCGCACTAAGCGGCTGGCGGGAGGGACTTCCGCTTCGAGCAATGCGCCCAGTTCTTCATCGGCCTGGATGTCGCGCAGGGCCGGGGCAGAGAGGCGCAGCATGGGAGCTTCTTCTACCTGGATGACTTGCTGGCGTTCGTATCCGCCGCCCCATAGTTTGAGGCGAATGAGGAAGGAGGGCGGCACTCCTCCCTGGCAATACTGTTGCAAAAAGCGCACGATATGCTCAAGGGGAATAGGCGGGCTGGCCGCGATTGAGGCGGACGTGATACGCCTCCAACCGCTGGTCTCGTCGCGTTCAGAAATGCGGTCAAGCTCTGTCGCCAGGTACAGGTTGACAACGGGGTAGCAGGGCTGTAGCAGGCCATCGGGCAACAGCTTCCACTGGGCTTCATGCGCTGGCATATACCCGCTTTCCAGCACGTCATTGTAAAGCGGGGCCTGGGCCAGCGCGGGCAGGTATTCGCGCTGCCAGAGCAATGTTTGTAACGCAGCCATGTGTTCGGCCTGCACCTCGGCCAGCAGGGGAGACAGGCGGCGACCAAATAGCGCGCGCGTCTGCTCGTCCGCGAACAGATCGTCGAGGAACGTTGCCTCGTCCACCTCGAACAGGGTGATGCGCGGCCATAGCTCGATGCGCCGCGCCTGCCGTTCCCATTCCACCAGCGAATAGCTGACGTTTTGAGGAATCGCACTACTCTCACCGGCGGCCTGTTCCAGTTGCTGCTGAATGGTTTCGGCGCGCAAGCCCATCTGCACGGCGCGCGTGACGCTGGCCTTCGTCAGGCGATACTGGGCGATCTGTTCCAGCCGGGTGCGTTCGGCAAAGCGATCTAAACTCACCAACAGAGCTTCGGAAACGGGAGCCAGCGCGATCATTTCAAAGTTTGGCTGCACCACCAGCCTGCCCCATACCACGTCAACAGGAGCAGGCGCATCGTCGCTGATAATTTCCGAAAGATGGGGATTGATGCGAAAGGTGTCGGCCTTCTCTTCTTCCTTTATTTCCACCAGTCCTAACCAGCGCAATGGACCGGTCAGCATGGCGCGTATGAACCCGCCCTCCACCTGGTGCCAGCCCTCGCGGTGCGTCAACCAGCCGTGCCGCAGGCGGAAATCCCAGCCGTAGGGATTGCTGCCGGTAGAATAGCGTTCCGCGCGCGCCCCATACTGGCGCGGGAAGAGCAGGTAGGGAACGTACAGCTTGGCGCGCGCAATGAAGGTCGAGATGCTGTGCCATACATCCGGCGGCGTTTCTCCTGCCTGCTCGACCACCCGTTCCATCACCATCGAGCGCGCGTGTAAAACTTCGGGATGCGCGGGATCAAGCGGACCGGGGCCGGGACGCAGAATGACGCCGGGCAGGTAGGCGAGTTCGTCCCAGAAAGGCGTCTCCAGCCACAGGCGATAGCAGCGCCGCGCCCTCTCTATAAGTGGCAGGGCGAAATACGCCTCTGCCGGCGCGGCCATTATGGCTCCGTTGCGCTCATACACCAGTTCCAGTTTCATGAGCAATAAGCGCAGAAATAACAGGTGTGGCGCGTCCGCTTCGGTGCGTACTGCTTCTGTGTTCAGGGCGGGTTCCACTTGCTCGATTACCTGGCGCAGTGCGGGACGCGAAAGGAGCTTGCTCGCCACCAGTGGCAGACCATCGCGGGAGGAGAATACCAGCGACCAGTAGAGATAAAGCGAACGCTGTAGCGCCAGCACTCCTTCACTGATAAGCGTCTGGCCGTCATCACGCGCCTTGTCCTGGATGCCGCTTTCTGGACGTTCGCTCATCACCTCCGCCGCCGCTTCCATGACCGTGTGTGGCACAATCAACACGCCATCATAGACCCCGTTGGAGTAGTCGCGCCCTACAAAATTGGTCTGTTTGCCCCAGTACAGCAGCCCCAACAACAGCAGGCGATGCAGCGCTTGCTCGAATACGCCATGCGGATGGGGCGGCGGATATTGCAGGGCGTTGCTATTGACCGCCTCAGCATAGGGACGCAGCGAAGGGGTCGCTTGCCACTGCGACCCCGCCTCGCGCCGGTGACGCGCTGCATCGCCGGGCAATTCGGTCGGGCTGGAAAGGGAAGGAGATAGCGTACCAGACGTGGTGAGCTTATCTGCTGGCGGCTTATCCCTGTCTTGATTGAGCAGTTGTGCGCTGGTGAAATATAACGCAAGGTCGCGGCTGTTGGCGCGGCCTCCACAGGCGACCAGTTCGCGCAGGAGGCGGGTTTCCAGCTCGCCCAGTTCGCGGATGATGGCGCGGCAAGCATCGAGATCAAAGAGGGACTCGCCTATCTCGGCGGCATTCAAGGTATCGAGCGAATTTTTCTGCGCCTGTGGCAAGTGACGCGCCCTCGCCACCGCCTGTAAGTGATAAGGTGGCACGTTTTGTAACAGGTAGAGATCGCTCGCTTCCATATTTATCTTTCCTCATGCAGCAAGGGTGCCTGGCCGCGTTTCCTGAGTTCTTCAACCAGTTGCTCCCCACCCTGCTTTCTGAGAATCATGAGGGTAGGATGAATATGTTGTATGATCTGTTTTTCAATGGAGGTCGTCAGCGCCAGTTCGCGCATCACCAACCCATCCGCGACCTCAAGCAATGTGGCATCCGTATACAGGCGCGCGCGCCCATAGTTCGCAAGCCGTTGCTCAAGCTGGCGCAGCAGGCGCGCCAACGCAGCTTGTTCGCGCGTTCCCACCGCCTCCTGCTCACCGGCGCGACGCAGCAGTTCGAGCAATGAAGCGAAAGATTCTCCGCGTTGAAATGCTTCGCCCAACGACGCCGGCGTCAATACATAGCACAGTTGCCCGTCACGCACTCCCTGCGCCTGAGCAAAGCGTTCCACCAGTTGGATTACAGGCCAGTTCTCGAAAGAGGACAAGAGCAGCAATTCATCCTGTTCCGATACATCAATATGCGCGGGTGTGCTATTTATGGAAATGGCGTCGGGGATGGCGGTATTGATAAGGGTATCGCTGGCAGGCTCGGTATTGAGCGGAACGGTGTTGGTGGATGTCATAAATTGGTCTTCTGGCGGTTCGCCTTTCAAGAGCAATTCAATCATCGATGTGAGGCGAAATGCCTGCAAACGCCCATCCTCTTTGAAAGACAGGTCACAGATGCCCCACCAGCGCAGGGGACCTTGCAGCAGTTGTGCCAGATAGCGTCCCTCGGCGCGTTGCCAGTCGTTCCACTGCGCGGGCTGCAATGGCCGTCCCTCTTCCTGCTCGATCCACCAGTGAGGCGTAGGAAAAGCGCGTTGGCGGCGCTGCAAAAATGTTGGATTCAAACGATAGATCAGGCGCGTGAAAGCAGTGAAGTCGATCCATTGTTGCGCAGGAGCTTGCGCCAGCAATGTAAGCAGCGCCTGCCGGGCCGCCTTATTCTCTGCTTCCAGTTCGCCCGCGCGTAGCACAGGCTGGTTCATAGGTGTGGCGCGGCAGCGTAGTAACAACCCCTCTTCCTGAAGATCATATATCTCTCTATAGGTAGACTGGTGCAGCCAGTGCGTGAAGAGTTCGGAGAGTACCTCGGCGCGTGCCGTGCCGAGCAGCAAGCCGGCGGCGTTGGGCAACATACGCAGCACAGAGGTACTGGCAGAGTTTGTATCGTTCTCGATATAGAGAATATCCGACAGGCGCAGCACCAGAAAAGCAAAGCGCAAGAAGGCGCGCGGGCGAGGAATAAGCTCCTGCAAATGTTCCAGCAACGAAGCCGGGGGCAATCCGGGAGGCGGAGGCAAGGCCGTCGAACCATCACCTGCCTGCGCATTCACGGCGCGCGCCAGGTTTCCGGTGTTGCGCTTGCCGCGCTCATTATGCCTGTCATCGCGTTCCATACGATAGCCATTGAGGGCGCGCGCGACCAGCAGCAGCTCTGGCAGCAACTGAAACGGCTCAGCGTATGCTGCTTTAGAAGGAACATCCTGATCTTCGATGTTAAAAGTCGTGGTCGGCAGCGCGATATGCAAAGCCGCGCGCACCTCCGGCGGCACAA
>DASTKD010000008.1:0-12432 GCA_035716135.1 Ktedonobacteraceae bacterium | reverse complement strand
GGGAACGTAGCGCCCGGCTTGCACAGATTGTTCGTTCAAATGAACTCATAAAGCTATCACAAAGCGACATATATTGGGACGAAATCATATCCATTGAACAAGATGGCGAGGAAGAAGTTTTCGACTTGACAGTCGATGGGCTACATAATTTTGTGGCAGGAGATATCGTTGTTCATAACTCAATAGAGCAAGACGCCGATATTGTTATGTTTATTTACAGAGACGACGTGTATAATCAGGACACGGAAAAGAAAAATATCGCGGATATTATCGTAGCAAAACACAGGAATGGCCCGCTGGACGAGGTAAGTCTATATTTTCAAGCCAGCCAGACCCGCTTTCGAGATTTGGAAGTCAACCAGACTATTGAAGACTAACTGGACGTATTTGTATGACTTTATTTGCCGGATTCCCTTCGGGGAAAAATCCTTATGTGCCGGTGCCGGAAGTATTTTTTACGGTACTCTTGCCGGAGATCGAGGATATGGCGGAACTCAAAGTTTCGTTACATCTGTTCTGGCTGCTGGCACAAAAGAAAGGCGACCCGCGCTGTGTGAGCGACCGCGAGCTGCTGGCCGATATGGTGTTGCTGCGCAGTCTCAAACGCAAAGGCGATCCACGTCCGGTAGAGGAGAGGCTGCGACATGGGTTGGAGCAGGCGGTAGCGCGGGGCAGCATTCTGCGCATCTATCTAAAATTATTGAGCGAAGCAAGCGATGAGGAAGAACTGGTGGGATGGTATTTCTTTAACACGGCGCGTAGCCGTAAAATCGTCAATGAGTTGCAGGGAGGGGAGCTTATCCCGGTCAGCTTATTCGCCGCACAAGGTGAGTCGGAGGAGCAAGCAGAGGCGTATGAAGAGAGGGAGCCAGCCGGGAGATCGGGCGCGTTACGAGGGTATGAACTACCCTCACAGGTTCAAGTGCAAGTTGAACGGCCAAACATCTTTATTTTATACGAGCAGAACATCGGACTGCTCTCTCCTATGATCGCGGATGAACTGAGAGATGCCGCCGATGCCTACCCCGCGGAATGGATTGAAACCGCCTTCCGCGAAGCAGTTCTGCACAACAAGCGAAAATGGAGTTATATCCGCGCCATCTTACGGCGCTGGGAAACGGAAGGCAGGCAAGCATGGAACGCCTGAACGAAATCATCAACCGCACGGCGCAACGCCGCCAGTCGAACGGATTCGATAAGTCGAGTCCCTATAGTACGCCGCCGCAAAGCTCGCACCCTGGCACAACATCAGGCTCTCGCCCATTGCCTGAGCAGAACGCGCGCCTGGGGCAATATGGTAACGCGCCACGAACTCAGCAGCACAGCGCGACAAATCGGATCACTCCACCGCCGCCTCGCAGCCAGCAGAGCAGCCCGTTGACGCGCACATCCGGTTATACAGCCAGCCCGAATCACTACACACGGGGTCAGAGGAGCGCGGAAGAACGATACACACCCACGCCTGAGCGTAGTAGATATCCGCAGGCCAATCACGCGCCCGCCCGTTACACTGAAAGCCATCATCCCGTCCCGCAGGCCGATGCACAGGCGGGTTGGTCTGGCGAGTGGGAGGAAGATATTGCGCTCATCCGTCACGGCGACTGGGAAAGCGACGGTTATGACGAAGCCGCTCCTCCTCGTGACGCAAGCAATAGCTATTTATTGAATCGCGCCAGCGCCCGCATAGCTGCGACCTATCCTCGCAACCAGCGTTCGATGGTGACGCGCGAATTGCGCTCGCAGTTGGATGATGAAATCGAGCCATCCGTGACGCCTCACACCCGCGAAGCGCGAATGCCCATCCCTCTACCAGCGTCACCAGCAACACAACGCACCGGACAAACACCCCGTCTCACACAGCCACTCAAACGGTCAACATCAATGGTACGTTTGAACCAGAATGCGCCAAATACACCCCAGCCGGTCATACCTGCACCCTACACGACCAGTATCGCTGGCTGCCCGATTTGTAAGGGCGCGGGTTATTTACGTGCTGATGTTCCCTATGGACACCCTAATTTTGGCAAACCCATTGCCTGCGAGTGCAAAGAAATCGAACGCACCGCGAAACGCCGCCGTCAATTGCAGGAAGTGTCCAATCTTGGTGAGTTGCAGGACAAAAGTTTCGAGAATTTCAATCCGAACACCTCGCGCTCGGTGTATAACGCCTACCGTACCGCGTTAGAGTATGCCGAAGACCCTTACGGCTGGCTAGTCTTGATCGGCAAAGTGGGCTGTGGCAAAACACATCTTGCGGCAGCCATTGCTAACCGCCTGCTCGCAAGTGGTTCGCTGGTACTTTTCAGCACAGTGAGCGACCTGCTCGATCACCTGCGAGCAACGTTTATGCCATCTTCAACCGAAGTGTACGATCAGTTGTTTCAAAAGATGCGCGAAGCAGCTCTGTTAGTGCTGGACGACCTGGGAGCGCAACAGAGTTCACCCTGGGCCAACGAGAAACTTTTCCAGTTGCTCAACTACCGCTATAACTCACGCATTCCAACCATCATCACAACCAATAATACCGGTTTGCAGGGCGTCGAAGAACGTATCCGCTCGCGCATGACCGATACCGGCCTGGTGACAAGGATCACCTTCGAGGATGCCGTTGATTATCGCCTGCGCAATCCCAGGCGCGAATAGAGCAAATTAGCAAACGACATACAAGAGTGCCAAATTGCTTTGCTTTTTGCTTGCGTTTGCTATTTGCAGGTGCTATCATAACGGTACACGAACTTTCGTGAGGGTTCAATACCTTTCATAAAGAAGGGTTGAGAGTTCCTCTGCACACTCTGTTTTCGCCGATATTGTCTCTCATCAATCAGTGCGATTTGTAGGGATACGATTTATCGCGTCCGCATGGGCGTACAATGAAAAGAGACCAATCGCTACGGATATTAAAAGGAGCAAAGATGGGTAGCAAATTTAACCCGAATGATCCTCGCTGGATCAAAGACACCCGCGAAGTTATGGAACCGAAGGGCATTATTGTCCCCAACGTGATCGAGTCCACGCCTCGCGGTGAGCGCGGCATGGACATCTTCTCCCGCCTGCTCAAGGAACGCATCATTTTTATTGGCACGCCCATTGATGATAACGTTGCCAATCTGACGGTTGCGCAATTGCTGTTTCTCCAGAGCGAAGATGCCACCAAAGACATTTGGCTGTACATCAACTCGCCTGGCGGCGTGATTTACGCCGGTCTCGCCATCTATGACACCATGCAGTGGCTCAAGCCCGATGTAGCGACCGTCTGCGTCGGTATGGCGATGAGCATGGGCGCGGTGTTGCTGGCGGCTGGCGAGAAGGGCAAACGCTATTGCCTGCCCAATTCCACCGTGCTGATTCACCAACCTCTGGGTGGCGCGGAAGGTCAGGCGGCGGATATTGAGATTACCGCCCGCGAAATCCTGCGCCTGCGCGGCAGCATCTATGACATTCTTTCTCGCCACACCGGCCAGTCCCGCGAGCGCATCCAGTTGGACGCCGACCGCAACTACTTCCTGAATGCGCAGCAGGCAGTGGAGTATGGCCTGGTCGATGAACTCCTCTCCAGCGAGGAAGCCCTCAACCGGTAAATTGAAGATGACGCCGGGGCAATTATTGCCCCGGCGTGTTTTTTAACGAATTGTGCCTATGACACCCTCGCTACGTAAAACGCTGTTTGAAACACTGTACAAAAACAAATACCTCTACCGTTTCGCCAGCACGGTGCCTTTCGCGGGGCAATGGCGGGTCTGGCAGAGGTTGGTTTTGTCGCGCCTGCGCGGTCAGGATGTGCTGGAACTCGGCTGCGGTCTGGGCGATCTGCTGGCCGATATGCTCGCGGCTGGTTACAAATGCCGCGCGGTCGAACACTCGCCGCAGATGGTGGCTGCCGCGCGCGAAACACTGCAACGCCGCAAAGTGGGCATCAATACAACGGTTATTCAAGGTTCGGCGCAGGGATTACCCTTTAGCGACGCCTCGTTTGATAACGTAGTAAGCACCTTCCCCTCAGATTATATTTATGACAGCGATACCATTGCCGAGGTCGCGCGTGTGCTGCGCCCCGGCGGCCAGTTGATAGTAATCGAGGGCGCGAACCTGCTGCCAGTTGGATTCCTGCAACCTCTGCTGGTACTCATTCAGATGTTCGTTTATGGCCCATCCGCTGTTTTTGGTCCGCGCAAACAGCGCCACCTGGACGAAGAGGTAGCTCGCAGTCGCGGCAAGACGGCACACGAACCCGGCGTGATACGCATCGACCGCGATACGGGCACAGGTACTACAACCGACGAAGTGTATGATGCCTGGTTCGGCCAACATATCCCCCTCGAACAAAATGGATTGCGCCGCCGCTCCGAACGGGTGCGCAGCCAACGCTGGGAAGTTTACATCACCATTGGAGAAAAATCCTGATATACTCTGCTTCCTTGTTGACGTAAGCGCCGACTTTGATTAACATGAGTGTATACGGGTTAAAGGGTTATGTCGAAGGGATGGTGCAAGATGTCAGAAACACAGGAGACGCGGGGCAACACACGATTACAGAATACACCGGTGGGGCGGTCGTTACAACAGGGAACCTATCATGTAGAAGCGATCATCGGACATGGTGGTATGGGAGAAGTATTTCTTGCATCGCATCGCGCGCTTGATGTGCCAGTCGCATTGAAACAGGGGCGCGCCGACCAACCTCTACCAGAAAGCGTCGTCACCGAACTCGATAATCTCCTGCATCAGAACCAGACAACGCCGCGCACACCTGCTCACTCCGCATTTGCCGACGATTTTCCGCTGAGCGGCGGCATCAATACCGACCGTTTTTTGCGCGAGGCGTTGTTGCTGGCGCGACTAAGTCACCCTGCCATTCCCACGCTCTACGACTATTTCTTCGAGGATGGCTACTGGTACCTGGTAATGGAATACTTGCCGGGACCAACGCTGGCAAGCTATATACGCCAGTATGCTCCCTTGCCCCCGCTTGAGGCACTGAACTATACCATGCAACTCTGCGATGTGCTGGATTATTTGCATCAACAAGCGCTGCCAGTAGTCTTCCGCGACCTCAAGCCATCCAATGTAATCCTTTCGCCCGAAGGTCGCCTGATGCTGGTGGATTTCGGCATAGCCCGCTATTTCAAAGAGGGTCAGATCAACGATACCACCGATTTCGGCTCGCCCGGCTACGCTTCACCCGAACAATTTGAGGGCAGCGGGCAAACAGATGGGCGATCCGACCTGTATAGTCTGGGCGTCATGCTGCACGAAATGATTAGCGGCCAACGTCCGGCGCGAGCGGGAACGCGCGCGAGTAAGCTTGATTCACCGCGCCAGATCAACCCCGCGCTTTCGCCTGCCCTGAGCGGCCTTGTTACCGTCGCCACGCGCGCCGAAGCCATGTATCGCTTCCAGACAGCGCGCACCTTTTATATGGCGCTCGCGCGCACCCGCATCATTGAGGAGCGCAGGGCTTTCAATCGCTTCACACTCCTGATAGAAGAAGATGAACGCACCGGGCAAAACCACACGCACGCGCGGCCCTCTAAAACACAAGCCCATGCCATTGTTCGCGCACCGGAGAGTAAAAGCCAGTTGGACGCCTCAAGGATACAGCACGCTCATACACGGGAAAAGCTCCACAAAGCCAGCCGCGAGCGATTGGAGCAAGAGGCGCTGGCGCTACAAGTGGCATCTATCGATGAAGGTCTGAAACAGCGTGTAGCTTCGCCCATCATGCCCACGCCCTTAGCCAGCGAGCGAGAATTTGTTACGCCTCGTTCAAGCAGGCCCCGTGGGTTGCTCCAGATTTTGCTCATCCTGGTACTCGTGCTGGCAGGTATTCTGACATCGTTTTTTGCCCACTATCACTATGCCGCACACCGAACCCTTACTATTACACCTGGCGCGAAACACGTAGCAACTATCACGCCAACGCCAGAAATGACTACTCAGATAACCTGGCAAGCGCTGCCCTCACTACCATCGCCGGAAGCTGATAATACGGCAAGTTATGTGGCTGTACAGGGAAAAAGCTATATCTACGTGAGCGGCGGTTTTCGGGGCATGGGCGCAAATCCTCTTTATAGTCGCGGGCTGTATCGCTACGATATTGCGACGGCCCAATGGGAGAGCGTTACCAGCGCTGGTTTTCCCATCATGGGAAACAACGCCGCCGCGGTAGACGAGAATCAGTCTATTTTCTTCACCGGCGGCTTTTCAAGCGACACCGGGAAGGTGACATCGACTCTGTATGTGTATTCGCCAGCCAAAGGTACGCTTCAGAGGATTCTACCGCCGGCGCAAGCTTTCATCGGCTTTGGCAGCGCGATGCTCGCCGATCAAATGGGGCATCTTTATCTCACCGCCGGATTCGCTACTCCTGGCAATCCACAGGCGCGGGCTGGCAGCGGCTGGTATCGCTATGACATTATTACCGCTACGTGGGAGATGCTAACTCCATTACCGGCAGGATTGGGCTACGTAACCCTTGCTCCTGACAATCAGGGCGGCATCCTGCTCATCGGCGGCTCGCAAGACGCGGGTCAGCATCTACCCTCTTCTCACATCTATCGCTACGACACCACCCAGAATACCTGGACACTTGAGCCAACCAGCGCGCCACAGGCGATAAGCGGCGCGGCAAACTGCCTGGATGGACGAGGACACCTGGTAATCCTCGGAGGATACGACGTAGTTCATGCTAGCGCTCTTACAACCGCCTGGCTTGTCACCCTTAAAACACTGAGCTGGACAACTTTGCCCGCTCTACCCGGCGGTGGTTCGCTGCTCGGCGCGGTAGCCTGTGACGGCGCGGATCACGTCTTCCTCGAACGTGGCGCGAACAATAGCGGCCACCCAACGGCTGATTTTTTGGAATTGACGTTGCAGTCTTAGTTTCACAGAAAATATATCGATCATTCTTGCTTTGCTCAACTTTTCCCTGCCAATCCTCTCGACAGGCCGGTTCCGATATGGTACACTTGTTCATACTAAACGATGTGGGGGTATCGGGCATGGCAAAACAATGGGATTCCCTTATCAAGTTGCTGGTGGAAGCGAATAAACAAGACCTTGTATCGTTGCTGCTTCCCGGCGCGATGTTTGAAAGAGAGCTGAACACGGAAATGCAGAGCCGCGTCCTGGAAGCCGATTTGTTGTATGTTGTCAACTGGAATGGCGTAGAAGTTGTCATGCACGTTGAATTTCAGAAGCGGCGTGATGGCAACATGGGCAGGCGACTCTGGGAATACAACGCGCAAGCTACGATCATTTCAGGATTGCCCGTTTGTTCCTTTGTGATTTATCTGCAAAGGGACGGCAATGTGGTAGAATCGCCGTATGATATAGCGCGCCCCAATGGGAGGGCCATACACCTGTTTTTCTTCGATACTGTCAAGATCTGGGAAATTCCGGGAGATTTCTTAAAACAGGAGGGAATCGAGGGATTGCTCCCGTTGCTGCCATTAATGCAAGATGGTGTTCATCATGAAGTTGTCAACGATATGATCGTCAGTCTTAATAACGCGGGGAAAAGCGATCTGCTCCCGCTGGCGTATGCATTTGCGTCGCTTGTTTTCAAAAGTACGGAAGACAGCGACTGGCTCAGAAGGAGGTTTGCCATGTTATCCGACGACATCTTTGAAGATGCCTGGGCCTACCAGGAGATGCTAGCAAAGGGGATGGAGAAAGGGCTGCAAAAGGGGATGGAGCAGGGATTGGAAAAAGGGATGGAAAAAGGGATGGAAAAAGGGAAGATTCAAGGGCAACGTGAAATAATAATGGATATTGTCCAGGAGCGCTTTCCACAGATTTCCGCGCTTGTTTCTAAACAGGTTCAGAAGATCGAAGATCCAATTCAGCTGCGGCGCTTGAGTGTGAAGTTGAGTACAGCTCAGACTGTTCAGGAAGCAGAGCAAGCCCTTTCATCGAGTTCGCCAAACGGACAGCAGCATTAAGCTTGCCAGCTTTCTATGCGGGTCGAATCGTGTCTAGCAGCAGGGGCGGAACAGCTACAGGAGTGTCGCTCCAGGTATAACAGGCCAGCAGGGGTTCGCGTATCGCTTCGGCTTCGGACTGGCTACGAGCGTGGATTTCGACCAGTGGATCGCCTGCTTTGCGATAATCGCCTACTTTTGCCTGCAAAATGAAGCCGGTGCGGTGATCGATCTGCTCACTTTTTTTGAAACGTCCCGCGCCCAGATGCATACTGGCAAGACCCACTTGCTCAGCCTCAATCGCGCTAATGTAGCCGGAGCGCGGCGCGGCCAGCATCACGCGCACCGGCGCGGATGGCAACAGTTCGGGCTGCTCGATCTGACGCGCATCTCCTTCCTGGGCAGCGATGACCTCGGCCAGTTTAGCGACGGCTGCGCCGGAATGTATGGCCGTCTCAACCTTCTTCTCTGCTTCAGAAAAGCTACGCGCGGCTCCAGTCATGACCAACAGTTCTGATGCTTCGTGATAACAGAGATCGGACACGTTCTGCGGTCCCTCGCCACGCAAAATCGCAATCGCTTCGGCCATTTCCAGCGCGTTGCCAATGGCGTGTCCCAGAGGCTGTTCCATCGAGGTAATAGTGGCTACCGTGTGCAAGCCCGCCAGACGCCCGATATTGACCATTGTTTCGGCCAGCGCGCGCGCCTGTTCGAGCGTTTTCATAAACGCGCCCGACCCGACTTTGACATCCAGCAACAGGTGGGACGCGCCAACCGCGAGCTTCTTGCTCATGATACTGGCAGCGATCAGGGGCAGGCTCTCGACGGTTCCGGTAACATCGCGCAGCGCGTACATTTTGCCGTCGGCTGGCGCGAGATCATGCGATTGACCCGCCAGCACGATATGGTGCCGGGTAAGGATACTGGTAAACTCCTCGCGGGTGAGGCTCGAGCGAAAGCCTCGCACAGATTCGAGTTTATCGACGGTGCCGCCGGTATGCCCCAGTCCGCGCCCGGTCATTTTGCCTACCGCGACACCGCAGGCCGCCACAAGCGGCGCAACGGCCAGCGTCACCTTATCGCCAACGCCGCCCGTGCTGTGTTTATCAACGACGGGCGAGATGATGTCGCGCGCGTGGAGTTCTTCGCCTGAATGCGCCATCGCCAGCGTCAGATCGCTGGTTTCGCGCGCATCCATGCCGCGCCAGAAGACAGCCATCGCCCAGGCCGACATCTGGTAATCAGGAATACGATCCTGCGTATAGTTCTGAATTAGCCAGTCAATTTCGGCGGTACTGAGGGTATGCCCATCCCGTTTCTTGCGAATAAGCTCAACGATCTCCATGCATTTTTCCCCGCAAATAGCCATGTATTTTATATGGCGCGATTTATCCAGAGGGCGCGCTACATCGCATTCCTACGAACCATTTAGCACAATGCGTATCGAATCGGCTTCAAAACCGTTACCGGTCTCAATCTGGTAGCGGTCGGTAGTCATACCGCCCAGGCGGACATTGCGGTCAAAGCGCAATTGCCCATTGGTAAAGTTGTAGACGCTCGTATCGCCTTGCAAAACACCCTGAATAAGAACCGTCTCAAACTGCGCTTCTAGCTGCTCCTTGCAAGCCTTCAGCAGGGTCGCCACCTGCTGCCATGCGACGCCCTTCGCATATACAATGCGTACCGTTTTCTTGTGTCCATCGCCGACGCTGCTTTCTAGCACTGTATAGGGTAATGCTCCCTGCTCAAGCGCCTGCAATTCCGCGATGGTACTCGGCGGGAAAGGCGCGGGCGGCTCCGGTGGCGGCGGTGGCGGTGGAGCAGGAGCCGGTCGGCGCGACTGCTGTGATGTCTGTGGAGCTTGCGGCGTTGAGACTGTCCCGGCTCGTCCCTGCGGCATCGCTGCTGGACGCCCCTGTTGTCCCAGCGCAGGTCGCCCCTGCTGACCGGGAGCCGGGCGCGGCTGTTGATACGGCGATTGCTGGCCTGCCGCAGGCTTTACCGGGGGCTTCAAATCACGGCCGCAACTCGTACAATAAACGGCGCGATCCGCATTAAATCCCCCACAATATGGGCAACGCATTCTTTGTTAGCCCTCCCAATTCTTATGTTTACTTCGTGAATGCTGCTGTAGTATATCATACGATGGACGCGATGAATTTTCAAAAACACATCCAGGATCATCATAATGTTCCTACACATTCCTCTGCCCAACGACCTATAACCATGACTTTCGTAATAGATGAAATACATGTCTTTACGTACTATATATTATCCAGCAACTGGCTTACACTATACGCAGCAATTCGGTTCTTGTGAGAGAACCGGGAAGCTTCGAAATAAATCGCAATAAAATGCAGGAGTAAAAAGTATATGCAAGAATCAATGGCATTCAGTACGAAGACTGGCCCTATTCATCTGCCGAAAGATGGGCGAGCGGTAGATGTTCAGGTATCCAATCTGGTCAAAACGTTCGGCAAACATGAGGCAGTGAAAGGAGTCTCTTTCACTATTGGCAAGGGGGAGATTTTCGGACTGCTGGGGCCGAACGGAGCAGGCAAAAGCACTACTATCAATATGATGTGCGGCTACCTCGCGCCTACATCGGGCGATACGACCATCAACGGCGTTTCGATTACCAGAGAGCCGCTCAAGGTGAAGCGCGAGATCGGTGTGGTTCCCCAGGAGATCGCGCTCTACAAAGACCTGAACTCGTTGGAGAACCTGGACTTTTTCGGACAGATTTATGGCATGAATACCAGAGAGCGCCGCGCGCGCTCGGAGGAAGTGCTGCATTTCGTGGGACTCTATGACCGGCGCAAAGAATCCATCAAGAACTTTTCCGGTGGTATGCAGAGGCGCATCAATATGGCGGTGGCAATGATCCACCAGCCCGACTTTCTGATGATGGACGAACCGACCGTCGGCGTTGACCCACAATCGCGCGAGAACATCTTCGACACCATCGAAAAGTTGCGCGACCAGGGCGTCACCATCCTCTATACCACACACTACATGGAAGAGGCCGAGCGATTGTGCAACCATATCGCCATCATGGATGAAGGCCGCATCATCGCTATGGGAACACTCGAACAATTGCTGGCCCTGCGCGATCAGAACCGCGAAGTGCAGCGACCGCACGGGCTACAAGAACTCTTCATCCAGCTTACCGGCAAGACGCTGCGCGACTAGCAGAACTATACCCTTAAAACATTTCAAACTCAATAAGGGAGAAGGATTGTAATGAAAAATCTCTGGTACATCGCTCGCAAAGACCTGTTACAAACGGTGAAAGATAGAAGCTCGCTCTTTTTCATGCTGGTTATGCCGTTGGTGTTGATTACCGTCATCGGTCTCGCCTTCGGCAGTTTCTTTGGCAACGGCTCATCACAAATCGCTATTACGGTCGCTATGAGCAATCAAGATAACGGCCCTGTCGGCAAAGCCATTGTGCAAGCATTGAATATAGATACTGCTTCGCTCAAAGTTACTGTCAACCAGTTCAGCAACGCCGAGCAGGTGAAGGACCAGGTAGCCAATAACAGCAATGTCAACGCGGGCGTGGTTATTCCCGCGAACGCATCCAACACGCTGATTACAGCATCCAGCAATGGCACATTGCCTAAAAATCTCGTGCAGGTGTACTCATTGCCCAGTACAAGCGACACACGCCCAACCATCATACAGAACATTGTGACCAACGTGCTTACGTCCGAAGTCGCCGGTTCGACGGCTGTAGGTCAGGTCTATGGGGTCTGCAACCAATCTGGCAATCATTGTGGGCAAAGCAGCATCAATGCGCAGAGCATTGCTAGCACGGTCGGACAGGCCAGCGCGCAAGGAGGAAACTCGGCTGTCCAGACCTTAACGGCGGGCAAGGCAACTTCGTTCAACAATTTCGACCAGGTGGTTCCCGGCTACGCCATCTTCTTCGCCCTCTTCGGCATCAACGCGGTAGCTGGCACGATTCTCCAGGAAAAAGAGGATGGCACATTCCGCCGCCTGCTGATCGCCCCTGTACAGCGCTATGCCCTGCTGGGTGGGAAGCTACTGGCGCAATTCATCCTGACGCTGGCACAGTTGACCGTCCTCTTCGCGGTTGGCTACTTCGCCTTCCATCTGACGATTGGTTCGTGGCCTGGAGTGATCGCTTTGATCGTCGGTGCCAGCTTCGCCACGACGGGACTGGGTATCCTGCTCGTCTCGATTGTCAAGACGCGCCGCCAGCTTAACCCGGTTGTGACGCTGGTGGTGCTGATTACCTCGGCTATCGGCGGAGCATGGTGGCCGCTCTTCGTAGAGCCACAATGGATGCAAAACATCGCCAAACTGGGCGTAACAGCCTGGGCGATGGAGGGACTGAACGGCGTGATGATCCTGGGCAAAGACTTCATGCAGATCGCGCCCGACGTGTTGGGGCTGCTGGTCTACGGCCTCATCTGCTTCTTCGTCGCTACGCGCCTGTTCCGCTTCCAGGAAAAGGCCCCGGCATAATAGAATAAACAGAATGATA
>DASTKD010000007.1:0-4818 GCA_035716135.1 Ktedonobacteraceae bacterium | reverse complement strand
GCATACCTTGCGATACGTCATGCAATCAGGCGCGTCGCAACGAGAAACGCTCACCATTGCCGATGAGCAGGGAGAGGATAGAACGCTCGATGGCATATTTCTACCCTTGCGCGACGACAGAGAACGGGTAATAGGCACACTGGTCACGCTCAGCGACGTTACCATCGTGCGCCGCCTGGAGGAGGAGAAACGCCGCCTGGATCGTCTTGCTTCGTTAGGCGAAATGGCGGCCAATGTGGCTCATGAGGTACGCAACCCCCTGGCTTCGATCAAAACATCGATGCAGATGTTGCTGGACGATCTGGTCGAGGATACGCCGCGCATGGATGGCAACTCTGATGTGGAACAGGTCGATGGTATGCGCGACTCTGTACGTGTCGTTTTGAAAGAAGTAGAGCGTTTGGACTCTATCGTGCGGGACTTGCTGCTCTTTTCCAGACCGCGCTCGCTTCATCGTGTCCAATGCAACGTGGTAGAAGTATGCGAGCGGGTGTTGTCTCTTCTCGCAACCCGTTGCGCGGAAGCCGGTGTCGTCGTCCATCGTGTGTATCTCAACTCACCGCCCGCGCTGGTAGATATTGCCCAGTTGGAACAGGTCTTGCTGAACCTGTGTATCAACGCGCTACAGGCCATGAGCGAGGGAGGTATCCTGACTATCTCCTGCCAGATCAGGCAGCTACCTGTCATGGATACGCTAACGCGAGTTCGCAATGGGCTGGAGATTACGGTTAGTGACACTGGAACGGGTATTGCCTGGGATCAAATCGAGCGCATTTTTCAACCATTTTATACTACCAAAGCGCATGGCATCGGCCTCGGCTTACCTATATCGCGCCGCCTGATTGAAGATCATCATGGTACGCTCTCTGTTGAAAGCCAGCCGGGTTATGGTGCCACTTTTACCATCCAGCTTCCCTTACCCGACGAGCGGCCGGGCGAGCAAGTACCTGTGGACGAGGAGGAGAGGTTGTTGTGAGCTTGACCATACTGATCGTAGATGATGAACCCCATTTGCCGCACCAGTTCGCGCGTTTTCTCAAGAAGCATGGATATGAGGTGTATACCGCCCCGGATGGCGAGGCGGGTCTACTCGAATTACAGAAAAATAGCATAGACCTGGTCCTGTTAGATGTGCGTTTGCCGAAAATGAGCGGGCTGGACGTGCTTGGCGAGATTCGCAAGAACGATGCGACTCTACCGGTGATAATGCTTACCGCTTATGGGGATGTGCAGACGGCTGTCGCGGCTATGAAGATGGGCGCGTTGGACTATCTCATTAAAGGTTTTGATCTCGAAGAATTGTTGCTGTCGGTGCGGCGCGGCCTGGAGACCAGCGCCATGCACCGGGAGCTGCGCCAGTTGCGCCGCGAACGCAGCGATAACTACCATTTTTCTTTTATCGTTGGACATAGCGAGCGGATGCGCGAGGTCTTTGACCTTGTCGCGCGTGTTGCCCATAGCGATACGGCTTCTGTGCTTATCACGGGCGAGAGTGGCACCGGCAAAGAAGTAGTGGCGCGTGCCATTCACGACCAGAGCCTGCGCGCATCCGGCCCGTTTCATCCCCTGAATTGCGCTGCCATCGCCAGCAATCTGCTGGAAAGCGAACTGTTCGGTTACGAGCAGTATGCCTTCACCGATGCAAAGAAACAGAAACGCGGCCTGCTGGAACTGGCCGATGGGGGAACGCTTTTCCTGGACGAGATCGGCGAAATGCCTCTGGAGATGCAGGCGAAGCTGCTGCGCGTGCTGGAAACACGGGCCTTCTACCGCCTGGGCGGGAATAAAGAAGTCAGGATTAACGTGCGTATTCTGGCTGCCACTAATCGCAATCTGGAGGAGGCCATGAAAGAGGGTGTTTTTCGCGCGGATTTGTTCTATCGTCTGGCCGTTTTGCGCATTCAACTCCCGCCGCTGCGCGAGCGGCCAGATGACATCCTGCTCTTTGCTTCGCGTTTCATCGATGATTTTAACAGGTCGCTTGGTAGAAATGTGCGACAGATCGCGCCGGAAGCCAGGCAATTGCTCGTTGCTTACCAGTGGCCGGGCAATGTACGCGAATTGAAAAATGTGATTGAGCGAGCCATGATTTTGAGCAGCAGCGATGAATTGTTGCCAGCGCATCTGCCTGGAGAGATCGCCGGGCGCATCAATGCCAGCGATGGCTGTCAGCTTGACCCCTGGGAGCAATGGCTCGATTTGCGACCGCCCGGCCAGGTCTCATTGGAAGAGGTGGTCGGGCGCGTAGAACAGCACTTTGTGCGCCGGGCTTTAGCTGCTACGCAGCACAATCGCGCTCGCGCTGCCGATTTGCTCGGTTTTGCGAAAGTGGACCAGCTGCGTTACTTGCAGCGTAAATACGGCATCGAGGGATGATTAGCCGAGCAGTACCTGGTTTTCCAGTTCGCCCCAGACGATTTCTTCTGCCGCCAGATAGGAGAGGGGACGTGGAGTTTGATAGCTCTCAAGCATCCTGCTCTGTACGAGTCTGGGGAAGGCGCGTAAAATGTCACGCTGCTCCTCAGGGTGTTTGTAGCGCAAAACACCCAGTTGAATTATTTCGCGTGGGTAAAATTCACCGGGATCAAGGGCCAGGGAAACCAGGTCGCTAAACGAGCCAAGCAGGGATAATCGTTGTTGCGTGAAATGCGCGATTTCCACGCTAGAAGCCAGCAGGCATCCGGCAACATGGCCTTCGAGCATGATGGGAGCGGCGGCGGCGCTCACTTCATCCTCTGTTTGATAAGCCGGGAGTAATGTCTCTTTGCTCAGATCGTCGATGCCAGATGGGCGCTGATTCTGGGCAACATAGCCGGCCAGAGAATCGTTCGCCAGAAAAATAGAGAGGTTTTCGAGGTCAGCGTCCCAGGGGTATGTCCCTTGCCCCATGCGTTCGCGCAAGCTGCGTACCTTGCCATTCTTGCCCGGCGGCATACACAGCGCAAGCGTGATCGCCATCCCCAGACGCTGAGGATCGAGCTGGATCAGCGCCTGCTTGATGATCTTAAGGAGCAGTTCTCGTTTGCGGATAATTTCGATAAGCGAAGCGCGATCATTCAAAATCTGAAGATAAAATTCTGTGCTAATTTGCGCAAGGTCTTCGTCTTTCATCCAACTCTCCACTCTAAGGACTAGCTATTTTGTGCCATCCCTTTTTTAATACTTACTTATGTTCAAACACGAAGTGCGCTTACCGCCTCGCGGTTCGCAAAAACGAGGGAAGGTGACCCGCCCGCAGAACCCTTCTCTCTCAGTTGCCGTCTCAGGCGGTAAGAAATAAGCGTAGTATTATTAGATGATAGCAGAGCAAAGAAAGAACGTCAACAGTTACAAGAGGTAATTCCCGCATCGAACATGAATGTGATAGAGAAAAATCTATTTGCTTGAGCGAAATGTGATAAAAAGAGTTGTACTTAGATCAAGTAACATGTATGATATGATTAAATACAGTCGCTGATGCAGGGATATTCGCATAGCCGGGGGTAATGTATGCCAAATCGCGTGGTCGTTGTGGATGATGATAAAGAAGTACAAGAGATCGTCACGTTTGCGCTTAAAAGAAATGGCTTTGAGGTTGCGGTAGCCAGCAATGGGCAGCAATTGCAGGAAATGCTGGCGACATATACACCCGATCTGGTTATATTGGATGTCATGATGCCTGGCCTGGACGGGTATCAAATATTCGGTGGCCTGCGTAAGAATGCGGCCACGGAGCATGTGCCGGTAATCATCATGACGGCACATGCCGAAAATATCTATGAACGGATCAGTCTTGATCTGGGCGCGGCGATACATATCACCAAGCCATTTCATCCGCTCGAATTAGTCGGGCGAGTTCAGGGGTTGCTTCAGGCCATCCCGGAGGAATGAGAGAATATTGATTGGCTAAACTCTTGTCTATGCGCGTAGAAATTGGTATCATGTTACTAGAGAGTTCTGGCGAGTTCAAGGAAGAGAACTGCAATGCCAAATAAATACGAGCGCGAAATTGAAGAAATCTTGCGTAACCTGGATTCATCGGCTCCCAGGCCTCGCTTGAGCCGACGTCTCCGTCGCAAACCAACTGTGCGCCCGCCCCGGCAGAGACGGAGTTTACCGGCTTTCAATTTCGGCCTTTCCGAATGGTGCCTGGTAATCGCCTGGATTGCCGCGCTGATTGCGGGTGGCTGGGCCTTCGCGCAGCATAACGCATATGGAGACCTGTTCACTGGAGGAATTGCGCTAATAAGCCTGGTATGTCTGATAATGGTAGTCGTTCTGGCATTTATGCCGCAGTCACGCTATCCCGGCCATGCGCGTGTCGGCAACGTTACAGCTATCCGCCGCAACCCCTTGAGCAGTCTCTCGACGCGCTGGAATCTCTTCCTACTCAAGCGGCGTTACAAGCGTCGCAAAGACCAGTAATACTTGACACATCACTACGATCATGCTATAGTGCGCGTACATTCGCAAGGTAGTGAATGGAGATGTGACGGGGTGTGGCGCAGTTGGTAGCGCGCATGGTTTGGGACCATGAGGTCCGCGGTTCGAGTCCGCGCACCCCGACCGGTTCGATAATAGAGATCATCCCATTCTATTAGCGGGAGTAACTCAGTGGTAGAGTTCCTGCCTTCCAAGCAGGCTGTCGCGGGTTCGAGCCCCGTCTCCCGCTCTCTTGATACAACCAGTCTCTTTGCAGGCCCACTACAAGCCGTTTGAAGACAAGCAAGCGGCGTGACGGCAAGCAAGGAGACGCTGTTGTTTTTGGCGAAAAGGTGTACAATGACCACCTGCCTCGATGCAGGGCGAGTACCTGCCTCGACCCTCGCGACAACCTGC
>DASTKD010000006.1:0-13023 GCA_035716135.1 Ktedonobacteraceae bacterium | reverse complement strand
GCTGAAACCACTTATCACACTCATACATCCCGCTATGGCGTGGGCGTCACGCTCACCGTCGGCGACGCTGTTACCGAGGGAGTGGTCGTGGATGTGGGCGTACCCAGATTGATGCTGGTGTCGTCGAAGGATTGCAGCGTGATGGTCGGGTTGCTTGCGCTCGTATTGTTGAAGTAGGTGATCGTGACGGTATCACCGGCCTGGGCAAGCGGCAGTTTGGGCGACAGAGTCAGGTTGGCAGTGAAGATGACGTGCTGGCCCGCTACCTGGATGTAGTAGATGGTGTTACTACCCTGCTGCACGGAAGAGATGCGCGAAATCTTGCCCGTCGCGGTTTGCAACGTACTCCCGGTGGGTGTAACAGCTCCACAGCTATTCTGGACGTTGTTCTGCGCCAGCCAGGTTCTGTAGTCGTTAAGAGCCGTTGGCAGGTTGGCTTCAAATTGCACATTACCGCCATTCAAGGCCCTGGCGTCGATAACGCCCACATCCTGGAAGATACCCCCACTGCTGTAGATGGCTACCCAGGTGGGAACAGAGCAAATCTGGTAGAGCTGGAAACTATCCACATTGTAGTGCAGGATGTTGGCGCGCGTCGAAGCAAAGGTGTTTTGCACGTTATCGCCAATGCCCAGGCCTGCCGCCGCAGTATAAAAGATGGCCTGGTTTTTATGCGTATCGAAGAGGAAAACTCCCGTGCTGGAGTTGTCACTCGCCGTATTTGAGGTCATGGGAACGAGCCATACAGGCTGGTCGGCATTGTTGTAAACAAGCTGCGGACCAGAAGAGGCCGGCTGCTGCTGACCAGCGCCGGACGGGTTGAACCAGGGAGCGGCGTGATAGAGGCCCCACCACGTCAGGTACTGATTGACGGTATCGGATGGTATGACGCGATCAACCCAGACAGGCACGTTCTGCGGGCTATACTGAACAATAGTGCCAGTATGCGCGTTTACGATCAGCACTTTGCTGAGTACCTCGCCGGTATAGCCGCGCGTGGGTACCATAAGCGAGATAGTCCAATAGGGATGGAAGGTATCATCTAGCTCAAGCGTGGGATCAGCCAGCCTGCCATACGTATAGCCGCTTAGATAGACGTGACGCAGCAAGTCCTGGTTGAAGATGGCTCCTGGCAGAAAGGCCAGAGAGTCACCGGAGCCAACATGTAACTGAGGAGAAGCCTGCGGGTTTTCCGCGTCAACTACCACAAAACCGGGCGTCGATGAGTTGGAAAGGTTGATGAAGATGTTGTTATACTCAAGCGGCGCGACATAGTACAGGTGATGGTTGATGGATTGCAGGGTATAGCTGTTGGGGTCGATATTGTACTGCGATCCCAGGTTCTGGCCGTTGGAGCCAAGTACCTGCTGCCCCTTGAAGTTGGCAACGGCGGAACTGACCAGCACGATATGGTTGGGATCAGTGGGTACCAGGGGCGTAGACGACTTTTCGATGGTAACATTTGGAATAGCAGCCAGGGCTTTGGCGTTGCTGTCGAACCAGGTGGTGAAGACGACGATCAAACCCGCCACTACGATGCCAATACCGGCGGCTACCACCAGGCCAAAGATGCCTGCCGCGATCGCGCCGCGCGAAGTCTTACCAGACAGTTGTGTGGGCGTCCGGCGTGTAGAAGTCCTGCCCTGGCTGGCAGCGGAAAGGTCTTCGAGCGTACTCAGGGCGGGACGCGCAAAGGCAAACAGGTTGCCGATGCTGCTGAGAACCAGGGGCCATAGCACCCATTGCCAGCCGCCGAAAGGACCCGTCAAAGCGGGTTCGGAAAAGTACACGATGGCAAGGCAGAACAGGAAGTTAAAGATGGAATAGCCAATGAACCAGCGCCAGAATTTTTTCGCTACGAAGGTCTCGCGCCGCCCGAAGGCCAGTCGCCCGATAGTGAGTATTGCCATGACGATAATTGCGCCAATCAGCGCCAGTAACAAAACGATCATGACCGAATCTCCTCGTTCTATAGGACTGCCACCTCGTAGAAGATGACCGCCCTGGAGTAGTATGCTCTGGCATCTCAAGTGAATCGCTGATGCGTCCAGCAAGGATGGTGAATGCGTATACAATAATGCCGGAATATCCTTCCCTATTGTATTGTTGTTAGACGTAATTAGCAACACTTTTACCAAATGCGTTAAAATAAGACAGGCACAAAATGCGCCGAGCGCTTAAAGGAGTTCTATTCTCATGCAATTGTTTGGAAGAAAATCAAGAGAACACATAGAAAAACTGCCGGATGGACAGGATCGACTCCCACCTGGACAATATTTGACCGCCAAATGGCCCATATTGAGCTATGAACGCACCCCACAAAAATTGCCCGCTGACTGGAAGTTGAAGGTCAAAGGGCTGGTAGAGCATCCCTTTGAACTGACCTGGGAAGAGTTGCTGGCCCTGCCACGCACAACCATCACCACTGATATTCATTGTGTGACCACATGGAGCCGCTACGACAATACCTGGGAGGGCGTGCATATCCGCGAGATTTTACAACGCGCCAGACCCCTGCCAGAAGCAAAGTTCGTAATGGTGCATTCCTGGACCGACTACACCACCAATGTACCACTGGCCGACCTGGACGACGACGATGTAATTATCGCCCTCAAGCACGATGGACAAGAACTGGAAGCCGAACATGGTGGTCCCGTGCGCCTGGTCGTTCCCAAACTCTACTTCTACAAGAGCGCCAAATGGCTCGACGGCTTCGAGTTCATGGAACAAGATCGCCCCGGCTTCTGGGAGCGGCGCGGCTATCACAACCACGCCGACCCCTGGCAAGAGGAACGGTACTGGTAATAAATTTCAGACCTTGACAACCCTGGCGGCTTGAACAATCCGCCGCTCAGTCAATCGTTCTGGTGCCTCCGCGTCATGCGAGGGCAGATACACGGTCGGGTTCGCCTGCACGTAGGCATTGATACGTTTCAACGTTTGTGCGGAGGCTCGTTCATTGGGCGAGACGCCATCGACTGCCCGCTCAAGCATAAGCTGTTCGGTGTAGGAGGTGTCGCCAGCGATAAAGATGGAGCGCTCGTCTTCTCGCACCAGCACCGAAAGATGGCCGTTTGTATGGCCCTCCGTTGGCAACAGAATGACATCATTAGCCGTCGTCAGGGCAAAACTTGATGGAAACGGGCCTACCACCCCTGCCGTAAAATCCACCAGGCGGGGACTGAACCAGCGCGGCCAGCGATATGGCAAGTAGCCTTGTATGCTCCCTCTCAGCCCGCGCGCCTCTGCATATTCTTTACGCGAAACAAGAATTTCGGCGTGCGGGAAATGATGCAGCCCTCCAGCGTGATCGGTGTGCAGATGCGTCAGCACAACCCATCTCACATCGCCGGGCGCAATGCCCAGCTTCATAAGCTGCGCCCCAATTTCATCTTCCGGCCCCACAAAAAATTTATTCGCGGTCTGCCGCAGGAATGGATGCCAGCCAGGAAAGTAGCCCTTCCTGGCCGTCATAGAAGTTTCCCCGGTATCGATGACGATAACACCCTCTGGATGCTCAATAACCCAGGCATAAATGGGAACTTGCACCCATGTTTTGTCGGTCAGGGTATGATACAGGCGCGCGGCCCCATGTCCTTCGCCGCGCAATTGCTTTGATTTGACGCCTACAGTTCCAGTCTGAACGGCGTGTATACGCAACATGTTCAATTGACTCCTTCTTTTCAAATCGTGACGTATAATCAATGATACAACATCAATGTTGTATCATTGATTATACGTCATTAAAATGCGTATTGTCAAGGTTAAATTCTTGACGGCGCGATATTGATGATGTATCATGGAAATAAGGGGGGGTATAGCCAATGACACCAGTAGAAGAAATACGTTATCTCATATTCGCGGCACAGCGTGAAGGGAACAGGATTTTCGCCGATGCCTTGCGCCCTTTCGGCTTGACTCCGGCGCAGGCCGAAGTGCTGCGCGTCCTGCAAGATCACGAACCGCTCTCGCTTATCGCGCTTGGCGACCTGCTCGTGTGCGAGACGGGCAGCCCCAGCCGCCTTGTGCAGGGATTAGTCGAGGATGGCCTGGTTGAGCGCACCCCATCGCTTACCGATAAACGCATGGTCACGCTAACCCTGACCGGTATGGGTAGAGAGAAAGCAGCGCAGGTTGCCGCCATCGAGTCCCAGTTCTACGAAACCTATGTCGATCTCCTAAAAGATGCTCCAATCCAGGAGATACTTGCATTGCTCTGGAAGTTTGTGGAGAACAGACCTGCCGGCAAGGCTCTGGCGCGCCGTACCGGGAAGGAAGCGCAGCATGTTTGACAGCAGCAAGATTGGGTACAGTTTCCCTCCTTTTACTGTTCATGTTGAGAGAACGAAGCTGCGCGAACTGGCGCTTGCCATCGGCGACCCCAACCCCATCTATCAAGATAAGGGAAACGAAGATATTGCTTTGCCTCCTACAGCCGCCACCATCTTTCTCTTCTGGGAGAATACACGCTTTATCGAACAGCTTGCCGGACTCGGTCTGGATGTCACCCGCCTGATTCACCGCGAAGAGTCCTACGAATACCTGGCCCCCATCCATGCCGGCGAAACGCTGACAGGAGTGATGACCGTCCTCGATGGCTCGACGCGCAAAGGTCGTGATGGTAATTCGATTGACCTTGTGACGCTACAGTTGCGTTATACGAATTGTGAGGGGCGGGTGGTACTGGTTGGTACGACGCGGTTGGTTAACATTTGAAGCTTTATAAATACCAACCCGATAACTGCAAATAACATCTTTCCTCATCAGTACCTGGACGTTGCCACCAACGGGCTAGAGAAACACGCACTAAGGCACCTTCAGGAATCAGACCAAGCGGGTCTGCGAAACCCACATACTTAATAAAGAGCTTCCTTACCGCCGGAAATATTTCCCTCGGTTGTGTAATAATTTGATAGTAAGGCTGTCCTTCTCTAAAATTTAGGCTCAGGCTCAGCGGATAATTTGGCAACCAATAACCTGTGCTACAACCGGGAAGGCTTCCGGTCTTCGAGATATACCCGGTTCTTTCAAAAATAAGTTTTCCCTCAAACAGTTGATCCGGTTCACCGCGCCATGTATGTACTCGCTGCATAAGCACATTTCGCAGGTTCGATACAGGGCCTATGTATGTTTCTCGCGTGACGTGAACATCTTCTACATGAGGTGGGGTAATACCAGAAAGCGGTTGAAATGCTAATTCCCAAACCTGCCCGGCTTCAAACCTTGTATTATTTGGTTGATTAGAACCATCTAAACGTAAAAGGCGAATACTTTGATTTGTTTCAAGATTTAAGCCTCCAACACACGAATAGTAATCACCCATACGCGTCTTTGCGACGATAAGTACCCTTGCCATGTTGCTTCCCCTTTTATTTAATTTTGTGGTGGAGTTTCCTTTGACTATGCCTTGATATGGTCTACTGGCATGTCTAAATCCCTTGCCAGCTTTTGTGCTGCCAGCGAACGGTGACAGGCTTCCGGTTCGCGTTCTACACAGAAGAGGCCAATAACCTTAGCATCCTGGCCCACCTGTTTGATGAACTCACCGGAATCGAAGCTGGCTAAACATTCCCGTTCGTATGCCTGGATAAATGCCTGCCCTAACTCTTTACGAGTGCGTTTTGCGATGCCGAGTTTCTTGTCTTCTTGCTGCTGCTGCTCTCGAATAGCTTGATTGGGAGCTAGTTCCTTGATGTGCAGGTATCGAATCCCTGATTCCCCCAGACGCCTTTGAAGATATGTGCTATTGGCGAAGGCATATATTGAGCCGCGCATACCCCGGCGCAAACGAATATCACAAAATATATCTATCTTCGCGTCAAGCAATGCTTTGAAGAAACCTTGCTCGTCAAAGCCATAGACCCCGATAGTTACAATTTTGGGACTCATTCAGGCACTCTCTTTGGTGGGAACATACTTTTTACCAGATCGCGCGGTTTTCTGGTTAAGGGCCACTTGAGCGTCCGTTTCAAGAAAAGAGAGTTGTCCGCTAGCCTGTCCAATTGCAAAGAACTGGTTGACTTCATCCTGGGTTTTAGGATTGCCCGCTTCGTCGATATGCATTACATTCATTCCTTGCTCATCGAGCGTATTACCGATCAGTTTCCCGCGATGACACTCCTGTGGTTTCAATTCACTACACATAAGGGCAATTGCATATTGCTTTTCCCAGGCTGTGCGCAGGCGACTAATACCCCGCTGGTAAAAATCTTTCTCGCGGAGAATTGTATAATCGACTTTCCCATCATCCGTATAGCAGCCAGTATCTTCAGGTCTGCCGCCCAATGTATCGCCCATGTACACGTAGCGAATTTGCTGTCTTGTTAGATATTGCTCTAAAGCTGCTTTTGAGAATTCAGGTTTGTAACGTGAGTAGGGTTGAGAACGAAGATCAACCAGGTATTTGATGCCGTACTTTTGAAGCAGCGTAATGAAATCTTCGATGGAGCGGTTTCCGTAGCCAATGGTATATACAGGGGTTGCTGGCATAATTTCCTCCGCTATGAGTTATCTCAGATTAGCAATCTCTCAAAGCTGCTGATGTCAGTATAGTGTTGGATAGAACATAAGTCAATAATATATGACCTGATGACTATTCCCAGCCAGTTCTGGCTGCGAACAGTCATCAGGTCGTGTACTATTTCTCCAGCGAACTCTTCGTGTTCCGCTCGCCGTCATAGCTCAGCAGTATCTTTTTGCCCTCATACACAGTCTCGAGATGCACCGGGCGACCCCACAATGTGTAGACGTGTTGAAGCGTCTTTTCGGCGTAGAGCATGTCGAGTTCCTGGCCTTCGAAGAGGTGGGAGATGTAGAGTTCGCGGTTGCCCCGGTAGTCGCCATTTTCCACGACGAGGTAAGGGCTGCCGAAGTTGGTCATGCTGGCAACGATGCCGTCGCGCACTTTTTCCCAGTTTTTCTCGACGATGACCCACTCATCGCCCTCTTTTTTGTAGAGGTAGAGGTCTAGCTCTTTGATCAGGTCTTCAGTGAGGTAGTTGCGCAGGAACGAAACGTCGTTGTCCATCTCGCGCACCTCGAAAATCTTCTGGCGACCCTGTC
Source organism: Ktedonobacteraceae bacterium (assembly GCA_035716135.1). Taxonomy (GTDB): domain Bacteria; phylum Chloroflexota; class Ktedonobacteria; order Ktedonobacterales; family Ktedonobacteraceae; genus CF-113. The sequence goes on along the minus strand of DASTKD010000006.1, from coordinate 5,961 downwards.
CAGGTTTGCGACCCAGGCGTTCCTGTTCCTCCTGCGTGGGGTTGTCCCAACGCCGCTCGATATACTCAAGGACTTTGTAACCCACATAATAAGGATTGAGGTACGTTTTTGAGGGTGAGAGTACGCCGGAATGCAACGTAGCGAACTCCACTATATCGGAGTCAGAGATTAAGCCTTTGTTACCCATTTCGCGCATGATACGCGAGTGCCATATTGAGGCCCATCCCTCATTTAAGGTCTTCGTTTGCATTTGCGGCACGAAGTACAGCATTTCTGTGCGCACAATTTCGATGATGTCGCGCTGCCAGGGTTCGAGGTTCGGGGCGTATCGCATCAGGAAGAGCAGGATGTCCTTCTCAGGCTGTTCCGGGAATTTGGACGGCTTGCCACGTTTGCGCTCGCGCGCCTCTTCGGCCTTTTTCGCCCTGGTATCGAATCCCCACAGGTCATCGTATGGACCCGGTACGATGATGGCGGGTTTCTCCTCTTTCTTATCCCTATCCGGTTCGTTCTGGCGAATCAAAAGGTTATAGTCTACATGCTCCTGAATGGAGAGGACAGCGTCCAGAAAACGCTCGACTTCGGCTTTACCGTGATCGAACTCGTATTTGGCGATGCGGTCAGCGTGGATGCTGACCTTGTCGATCATGCGGCGCGAGGTATGCTGGAAGTAGGCGTTGTTCTTGAAAAAGTCGGTATGCCCGAAGACGTGCGCCGCCACAAAGGTGTTCTGGAGCAGGTCGTTCATGTCCATCAGAAAGGCGTAACTGGGATTGGTATTGACGACCATCTCGTAGATTTTGCTCAATCCGAAGTCGTATTGCATTTTTTGCCGGTGGTAGGCTTTGCCGTGCGTCCAGTGGCTGAACCGCCCCGGCAGGCTGTACGAAGCAAATTCGTACATAATGGATGCTGGCACCAGCTCAAAATGGGTGGGAAACGGATCGAGTCCGAAATTGCGAGCCTCTTCCCAGGCGTGATCGATGCCATCTCGCAATCGTTCAATATCGCTATCGGCCATTGGAAACTCCTATCTAGCGCGCGGGAACGGCGTCGCGCAGCGCGAAGAACTTCCTCAGCGCGGGATAGACCTCTTTTTTGTCAGAGATGGTGACGGAGTTGAATTTCTTATCGTTGATCTTGTTGTAAGCTGACATCAACGTGCTGGGCGAGCGATAATGTCCTTCGCGTATTTCTCCGTAGCCAAAGATGTTGCACAATTCCATCAGCTTTGTCACCAGTTGCACGCAGCGGTCGTTATCCCAGGGCAGGTTATCGCCATCGGAGAAGTGGAACGGATAAATGTTCCAGTCGTCCGGGTTGAAGCGCTCTTTGATGATTTGCAAAGCCAGTTCATAGGCTGATGAAACCTGCGTACCGCCGCTTTCCCCCTTATGAAAGAACTCCTCTTCGGTGACTTCTTTAGCCTCGGTATGGTGGCTGATGAAGACGATCTGCACATTGTTGTATTTAGTGCGCAGGAAACGCACCATCCAGAAGTAAAAGCTCCTGGCGATATACTTCTCAAACTCGCCCATACTTCCGGATACATCCATCATGGCTATCACCACCGCGTTAGACTGGTAGCGAATGGTCGGCTCCCACACTTTGAAGCGCAGGTCGTCGGACTTAATATCCTTGAATTTGGCTTCGCCTTTGGCGGCGTTGCGCTTCAGGTTCTCCATGATGGTACGCTTCTTGTCCAGGTTGGTCAGAGGACCTTTTTTGCGCACATCGGTGAAGCGCACGGCCTCGGTCTGGAGTTCTTGCTGGCGTTTCTGTTCCAGATTGGGCAGGCCAAGATCCTCGAAGATCATGGCTGCCAGTTCGTCCATCGTGATTTCCGCTTCGTAGTAATCGTAGCCAGCCTCTTTGCCGGCATCGCCCTTCTTGCCCTTGCCAGGGCGCGGCTCCTGGGCGATAACATCACCTACTTTGCTTTTGCCGTTACCCTCGCCCGCGTGGGTCTGGCGACCGGGATCGTAGCGGAAACGATATTCATCTAGCGAGCGGATGGGAACACGCACCATCTTCTTCCCATCGGAGAGGATGATATTCTCTTCGCTAACAATGTCGCTGAGGTTTTTCTTGATAGCCTCGCGGATTTTCTCTTTATGACGTTCCTGGTCTACCTGCCCTTTGCGATGCAACGACCAGTCATGTTGTGAGACAGACATGGCGAACACTCCTTATCTAGCCAGGGCGACCGCCAGGGTCGCCCCTACCATACACGGTTTCCAGACCACTACGTAGTATTGTAGGGGCGACCCTGGCGGTCGCCCTGGCAACGGCGACCCTCGCGGTCGCCCTGGCAGCGGCTATCTATTCAGCAAACTACCCGTGTAGCGTAAAATTTCGTTGGCACATACATGACAGTATCCATGCTCTGCCATGAGGCGGTTCACCACTTCATTAATCTTGCGCAATTGCTCTTTATCGGGCGTGCGCGTCGATGTGGTGATCTTCACCACGTCGCGCAGGTCGGCGAAGAGTTTCTTCTCGATGGCCTCCTTCAGGCGTTCGTGACTGGTATAATCAAAGGTCATCCCTTTACGCGCTAGCGACGAGATGCGGATCAGAATCTCTTCGCGGAAGCCCTTCTTGGCGTTTTCGCTGATGCCAATCTGCTCCTCGATAGAGCGCATCAACTGCTCGTCTGGCTCCATGTCCTCTTCGGTGATGGGGTCGCGCAGGCGCGTTTTGTTGCAGAAGGCTTCGACGTTGTCGAGGTAGTTATTAAGCAATGTATGCGCCGACTCCTCGTAGGAGTAGACGAAGGCGCGCTGCACCTCTTTCCTCGCCATGTCGTCGTATTCTTTACGCGCTTCCTGAATGAAGTTCAGGTAGCGTTCGCGCTCCTCGCGTGTAATGCTGGTGTGCTGGTCGAGACCATCACGCAGCGCGCGCAGGGCATCGATAGGGTTGATGCAGGTGGTGTTCTGCTTGACCAGCGCGCTGGAGAGGCGGTTAATGACATAGCGCGGCGAGATGCCGTCCATGCCCTCGCGCACCGCTTCATCCTGCAACTCTTTGATGTCCTTCTGCTTGAAGTCTTCGATATCCTCGCCATCGTACAGCTTGAGCTTCTTCATGTTACTCATGCCGGCCTTTTTCGATGGCTCCAGGCGCGTAAGCACCGCGAAGATGCTGGCAATGCGCAGGGTATTCGGCGCGATATGCACATTTTGCAACGCGCTCTGCTTGAGCAACTTCTCGTAAATCTTAACCTCGTCTGAGGCGCGCAAGTTGTACGGCACCTTGACAAGAATAATGCGGTCCTGCAAAGCTTCCGACTTCTTGTTGCCCACAAACGCCTGGTATTCATGCTCGTTAGTATGGCTGACGACCACTTCATCGGCGTAGATCATGCTAAAACGCCCGGTCTTGATGTTCTGTTCCTGACTCAGTGTGAGTAGCACATACAGAAATTTTTCATCCGTCTTGAGCATCTCGACAAATTCCATAAGTCCTCGATTTGCGATATTTAGTTCTCCATCGAATCGATAAGCACGCGGATCGCTCTCTACTCCGACTTCACCAATAGTGGAGAGGTCGATGCCTCCGACTAATTCACTTATATCCTGGCTCTTAGGATCGGACGGCGTGAAAGTTCCGACTCCCACGCGATATTTTTCGCTGAACGCGATGCGTTTGACGGGAACGTCTTCAATGTGGCCCTTGAACTGGGTGTCGATCATATAGCGGCAATGGGGACACAGCTCGCCCTCGATGTAGAGGCCAAATTCTTTTTCGACATCGGCGCGTAGATCATTGGGAATAAGGTGCAACGGCTCCTCGTGCATGGGGCAATCTTTGATAGCATAGATCGCGCCCTGCTCGGTGCGGCTGTAGGCTTCCAGCCCGCGTTTCATGAGGTAGACAATCGTTGATTTGCCGCCGCCGACGGGACCCATCAACAGCAGGATGCGTTTGCGCACTTCCAGACGTTGCGCCGCCGAGTGAAAATACTCGACGATTTGTTGCAGGGGCTTCTCGATGCCGAAGATTTCCTGATTGAAGAAGTTGTAGTTCGGCTCGCCGTTGTGGCTCGTTTCAAAACCCGCGTCCATAATCATATGATAAATGCGCTCGTGCGAGAGCCGTCCCACCTGTGGTTTTTTCGTAGCGATCTCAAAGTACTGAGCGAAGGTCCCTTCCCACTGTAGATCCCGTTCACGGTCCCTGTATTCCTCTAACCGTTTCACCAGGTCCATAAATCACCCTCTCTGTTCTATATTGTTAGGACGATGGTACGATCACTAATTCTCGTAGGGACCCGATATATCGCGTCCCACTAAGGCAACTGGTACATGTTATAAGGACGATGTATGTATAACGAATTAACGGTTCTATTGATTTCAAAAGGGCTGGTTTCTTGCTCGACACATCGAGTTATAGAACCCAGCCCTTTCTGTACTCTGCTAAATGGAAGGTGAACCGCTCGATCTGATCGAGCTAGAGAGTCAGCCCTTTCGTTTTTAAGTCGTGACAGGAGGTGGATTCCTCCTCTTTTTATTCTCAATTTCGGTCCCATTTTCCATTCCTGGCAGAGATGAAACCTACGAGATTCCGCCACATACATGGCTAGTAATGGTAGCATACAGTACAGATAGGCATGTGTCAAGGGTAAAAAAGAGCTTTCGGAGGGGCTTTCACAACACTTTCACACATCCATTAAGGATGATGTTAAAGCATATTGGAGTCCAACTACCCTCAATTCTCTTATAAAAGAGACATTCTTAACGGGGCTTCGACAAGTGGTAATGCCACTTTGACGACTGTGCCGTGTGAGTCGGAGCTATCGGTGGACTCCAGGGAGATATGGCCGCCGATGCTGGCAACTCGTTCATACATGCCACTCAGCCCATAATGTCCCTCCGGGCTGGCACATGTATGATCGCCGTTCTCCTGGCACTGGCGTAGTTCGAGAGGCAGACCAACGCCGTCATCCTGAACACGCATGACGATGGAGCCATCCTGGCGGCTGATATGCAGCGCAACGTTCCGCGCGCGGGCATGTTTCTCTACGTTGGTAAGAGCTTCCTGTCCAACTTTCCAGAGCGTCTCTTCGACCGGCGCGGATAGCCCTTCGATGTCGGGGTGAAGATCGCAGGTGACATGCAGACCGGCGCGTTGCGCCATCTCACGCGCGTAGCTGGCGAGAGCGCGGCTGGCGGGTTCGCGTTCAAGAGCGGGCGAGCGCAGGTCAGCGATAGAGACGCGTAAATCGTTCATCGTGGCGCGCGCAATCTCTCCTGTGGCTTCCAGTTCCTGGTCGCAGCGTTGCGGGTCGCGCTCGCGCAGACGCCGGGCTGCTTCAAGCTTAATAGAAATGAGTACAAGGGCATGGCCTACCGTATCGTGCATTTCGCGCGCCAGGCGCGTGCGCTCGCGCAGCACCGCCAGTTCTTGCTCCTGCGCGACAGACTCGGCCAGGCGGCGATGAGCCTCCTCCAGTTCAGAATGCGCCTGGGCCAGTTCTTGAATCAACTGGTTACGTTCGTAACGTTCGCTAATCAAGCGCTGCACCACCATAGCGAAGGCCGTAAAAGAGAAGAAGGCTATGCCAATACCAAAGAGCGAGCCAAAGTCGCTCTTGCTTACTGGTAAAGTAAGTATGCCTTGAAAAAGGCAAAACGTCACAAACACGATACTGATTGCGATGATGAGCCGCCATGACGCAAACAAGGCATAGGATAGGCCCATGACGATGAAGAACCCCCATGAGAAGCTATTGCTAATCAGCGAGAGCAGCATAAAACCAATATAGAGACCAAGCCAGAAAGGGAGCGACCAGACGAGTGGCAAAGGCCAATCTAACGGGTGATTCTTGAAAATGGTGCGGCTAAACATCGCCAAAAAATAGATACCCAGCACTACAATAGAGAGCGCGGCAATAGCGAAGAGATGCCAGTCATGCAAATAAGCAGGATGCGCATCGAAAGTGCCTTTAGCGGCAAT
>DASTKD010000005.1:0-6350 GCA_035716135.1 Ktedonobacteraceae bacterium | reverse complement strand
ATTTAATGGGGTAATAAGGGAAAATAGAGCGCGTACCCGCACGGCTGCGGATATGCGAGGAATAAGTATGGCAAATGAGAATAGTCCCACGCAGAACACGACGAGCGTAACGCTTGGCCGCTATCAGTTACTGCAACGCATCGGGCGTGGTGGCATGGGCGAGGTCTGGTTAGCGGAAGACCCGCGCTTACGGCGGCAGGTGGCGATAAAGACGCTGCCACTACGCAACCAGGGCGACGACGAATATTTGCAGCGCTTTGAACGCGAAGCGCGCGCCGCTGCCGGACTTAACCATCCACATATCCTGCCGGTGCATGATTTCGGCGAGCAGAGCTTGCCGGATGGTCAGTCCATCACCTACCTGGTGATGCCCTATGTACAGGGCGGCTCGCTCGCCGAACGTATCAAATGGCTGATGGACAACCATCAGAGCATGTCGCAGCAGGAAGCCTTGCAATACCTGGGGCAAGCCGCCGATGCCATCGACTACGCGCACGCGCAGGGCGTCGTTCACCGCGACATCAAACCCGCCAATATGCTGTTGCGTACCGATACCTGGCTGATGCTGGCGGATTTTGGCATCGCGCGTATTCTGAGCGAGCAGGAGCGCCTGACGCAAACCGGCGCGGGTTTCGGCACACCCGAATATATGGCCCCCGAACAGGCGCAGGGGCGAGCCGTCGCCGCCAGCGATAACTATAGCCTGGCGGTAATCGCCTATCAACTGTTTACCGGGCGCGTCCCGTTCAAAGCCGACACGCCCTACGCCACCACTATCCAGCACATCATGTCGCCGCCTCCACCGCCGCGCCAGATCAATCCGACCCTGTCGCTGGCCGTTGAACAAATTCTGTTGCGAGGGCTGGCAAAAGATCCGGCGCAGCGCGCTCCCTCCGCGCGCGTCTTCGTCAACACGCTGCAACAGGCTGCCGCCAGCGCTCCGGCGGGTGCCACGTACTTCAGTCCAGCGCTGGCACCCACCGGCGACATCCCCGGTATCCCTGTCACGCCCACGCCATCCGGCAATCAAACGCCGCCACCTACCACTCTGCGCGACGAGAGCAAGACAGCAGGCATACCGCGCCGCTCGATCTTGATTGGCGGGGGCGCGGCACTGCTGGTGGCAGGCGCGGGGATTGGAGCCTGGGAATTTATGTCGCACAATACGCCGCAACAAAATCCTGGCATCACGCCTACCGCCGCGCCTGTAAAAAAGTCAAGCCCATCGCCCAGCCCTACACCTGATCGAACCGCGCCGGCGTACATCCTGCGCGGGCATAATAGCGATGTCACCGGGCTGGCATGGTCGCCAGCCTCCGGTGGGCGCACCATGCTGGCTTCGGTTGGCAAAGATGAGCAGGTCTTACTGTGGAACGTAACGGGCCAGCAGCAGCAGCTTTCACACGTTGGAGCGCAATCGCCCGGCATTACAAATATAGAGATGGAACTAGCCTGGTCTCCCGATGGCTCCATTCTGGCTATAGGAAATGTCAATTCGCAAAGCACGAGTTTCAATCTCACGAAAGGCGACATTGTGCTGTATAAAGGCGATCTAAGCGGATTCGCGCCTGGCTTGAGCGGACTTACGCAAACTAACGGATTAATTCCAATCACAGGAAGCAACACTATTGAAAGCCTGAACTGGTCACCCGGTCACTATCTCATAGTTGGCCTGAATCTCAGCGGAAATTTCAATAGCCCTCTGACTTCCCAGTATAGCTTACTTGATCCATTCAGCACGGCGAAATCCGGGAATATCACTACCGTCACCTTGCCATTTTACATTAATAATGGCACAACCAGCAACTCAGGCTTGATGTTTATGTCGCCCACCGATAGCACAACATTGGCGATTGCTGCCACCAATGGCGGGGATGAAGTGGCTATCGTGAAAGTCATTGCAGGCGCTAAACCTGCGCTGCACCTGCTCAAAACCATATCCTTTCTCTCTATTGGGGGCGTCACCTGGTCCGCCGATGGCAATTTCCTGGCCGCGTTCAGCTACGACCATGCCGCGAATGCCAATCCCATTATTGTCTGGAGCAAACAGGATAACTATAGCAAGACTGTATCGCCTTCGCTGTCGCCCGGCGTCAATAGCGACCTGATGGCTCTGGCATGGTCTCCTGCGACCAATCACTACCTGGCGGCTGGCGATAATAACGGCAAGGTGTATGTATGGAACTTTTATCCATCGGGCGGCACTCAGATCGGACCCGGCACGGGTAATAGCCTGCCCATTGTGACACTTCCCGGCCCACCCAATGCGAAGGCATTAGCGCTGGCATGGTCGCAAGACGGGCAATGGCTGGCGGCGGGTTTTAACGACTCAAACGATAGCATTTACGTCTGGGATAGTTCTCGCTGGCAAGGATAAAAAGAGAGATGATGAACATCAATTCAGCGCAAAACTGGCAGGGCAGGATGCTGGGACGCTACCGCTTACTCAATCTTTCTGGTCATGGAAATAGAGGCGATTTGTGGCTGGCGGAAGATAGCCAGTTGCGCCGCCAGGTCACGATAAAGATATTACCTGTGCCGCCGAATGCCGATCAGCAATGGCTGGCGGCTTTTGAACGAGAGCTACACGCGGTAGCTCTGGATCATCCGCATATCCTGCCGGTTCATGACTTCGGCCAGCAAAGAATCGATGCCGGGCAGGTAATAGCCTACCTCGTCACGCCCTTTGTCAATGGCGGTACGGTACTGGATCGCCTGGGCAAAGCTAACGGCCCACTGCAACCTGTGGAGGCACTGGCCTTTCTGCGCCAGGCTGGACAGGCTATCGACTACGCGCATAGCAAACAGGTCTTGCACGGCGACATTACGCCCACCAGCATGCTCCTGCAAAATGACTGGCTCTATCTGACAGATTTTGGCCTTGCCCGGCTCCTCGCTAACGGTGCATATGCAAGCACGCCAGAATATAGCGCGCCGGAGCAGGTTCAGGGCCGCGCCGAACCCGCCAGCGATCGTTACAGCCTGGCCGTATGCGCGTACCAGCTTTTAACGGGACATTTACCCTTTTCGGGCGAATCCTCCATCGTGCTGCAAAAGCAGGTACAGGAAATGCCGCCACGCCCGCGCCATTTCAACGCGGCTATACCCCTGCCCATCGAGCAGGCATTGCTATGGGGGCTGGCAAAGCGTCCTGGAGACAGGCCACCCACATGTAGAGCGTTGGTAGAGGCTTTAGAGGGGGTCTGGCTGCAAAACGGCCCGGCCAGAACAGATGGAGAAGGCACGGTTCTGGCTCCCTGGAGCAAACGCATCGCGGAACAGCCAGCATCAACTCTGTCCGCGCCCGTTTCGCCAGCAGCTATGACCTATATGACCAACGCGCCGTATGCGCCAACCTACATTTCCAACATGCCAAATACTCCCGCCGCGCCAGCCCCAATGTATGCGCCACCGGGCGCTACTAGCGTGCCAACCTACATTTCCAATATGCCAGCAACGCCCGCGCTGCCCGCCGCATCACCCTCAAAGCAGGGGAAGGTTTCACGCCGCGCATTGTTGATCGGCGGAACGGGCGCGGCAGCCATCGCGGTAGCAGGCGGCACTGCGTTTTTGTATCACCTGCGCAGTGGGGCCGGAACGAATCCGCTCACTCACCCGAACCAGGCAACGCCCACTTCTGTTATCCCTGGACCACATAAATTAATCGTGGGCGTTCCTGTGCTGTCGCTGACGGGCCATAGCAAGTCAGTAGAACAGGTGCTATGGGATACATCGGGTCGCTATCTGGTAACAGGCAGCCAGGATACCCATGTCATGCTGTGGGATATTGGCAGCACCTTAAAAAAAGGCACATCTACTTTTCAATCGTTCGCCACGCCGCTGCGAAGCTGGAAATTGCCGGATCAGGTCTTACCCAATGGACTTTGCCTGTCAGCCGACGGGCATACCATCGCGGCAACCGTATTAAATCAAAATATTTACCTGATAAATATCGCCAGCAGCGCGGACCCTGTGACCTACCAGGATGCAAGTCAGAAGAACAATTTCCTCGGACCCTCTTACGCGAATGTCTCCTGGTCTCCCAAAAGTTCGTTCTTCGCAACGAATGATCTGAATCTCTTCAAAACGCAGATTGGTCTCTGGCAATACGGTCATAACAATGGTCCTGTACAAACGCTGATTTTCAGCGATGCAAGCTCGAGCCAGGCCGGGGCTGCTATGGACTTCATTAGCTGGTCGAGTGACGGAAAATTGCTCGCGGGTCATACTAACTTTGGTGAAGTGGCGATCTGGGATGTTGCTTCAAAGCAGGTGAGCCAGGTCATTAAATTGGCCGACCGGCCCGCGTTCAATAAGGTGGTCATCGTCAATGAATGCCTGGCATGGTCTCCGACCGAACAGGTGCTGGCTGTCTCTGATTTTGATCTTACTTACATCTGGGATGTCAAACGTAATAAGCAATTGCTCACCTTGCAGCTCAATGAACCGCTCCTGCAAGGTGATATTCACCCGCCCTATGTATGGAATATGGCATGGTCGCCCAATGGACACTACCTGGCGCTGTGCTATCCTCGTTCGCCCAGAATCTACGTGTGGGATATCCAGACATTGCGCTCAACTACTTCACCTACAAAGCCGGTGAATCAAACGCTGCAATTCCCGCAAAAAACTATTTCTAACGGAGCGGCCATCGATGTCGCATGGTCGCCCGATGGCCGCTACATCGCCGCTGGCTATGGCGATTCAACGGTCATTATATGGAAGGTAGATGGCGCATAAGCGCATAAAAATGGCTTTTGTTCCTATAAGACTTCCACTTATTACAAAAGCACTGTACAATAGAGACAGGAAGATACCACAAAAACGGATCAGAACCGTCAATAAATATGAACAACGCTTGAAGCCTGATGAGAAAGAGGAGAAGCAATGGTAGACGCCATCATAGGCCGGTACCGGGCGCGTATAGAAGAAACGGGACTGGTGCTTACACATCCGTCAGGCATATGCTTTGACCTTACGGCAGGTGAGGCGCTGGGATTGCAAGATTTCATCGGTGTTTACCGCAAGACACTGCTTGCATCTGAAAGTGATACAGACGAGCGCGATACGGAACCTGAGATAGAGCTGGTGGTCATCAAAAAGCCATCGCCGGAATCCTGAAAAACAGCGCCAGCTAAATTATTACGACAACACTCTGGGAATAGGTCTTTTGATGTATGGCCCGTTCCCAGAGTGTTGAGTTTTGGGCAGCGAGGCAAACCTGCCTGCACTCATGCCTGATGAGTGCGCGGAGCCAGCGCCCAGAAAAGCATCGCTACAAACACGAAGAACAAAAGGAGTATCACCCCAACCAGGCTATCGATCAAGTCCGTCAAATCCCACTGGAAGATTGCTGATAAAATAAAGACCAGTATCAGCAAGAATCCCAGGAGGGGAAAAATTAATAGAGCGTTCATGCGAGAACCTGGCGCAGCTGGACGAGGCTCGTGTAACATATACTCCAGATCAGTATCAAGTGGCTCCATATAATACCTTTCTACATCACAGGCGCAACGACACGTTCGCGCCTCTACTCTCTATTCCTGACTCCTGCCTGCTAAGGCGAGGGAGTCATTTGTCTCCACGACAATAGCTTCGCGCCTCTGTCGCTTTCTATGACTATTATAGCTGCTCAGCGCGTTGAACGCAACCGCGTCAGAGCAAAAAAAAGCGGCCATCGTTGGCCTTATGCGACAGAAGTGCGTATGGACGCAGACCAGTTAGCCGGATCGCTGCTGCTTGCTAAGAGGGATGGCGAATCTGTTGAGAGTAGAGTTGGCAGCGTGCGAGATTTGTTGAAATAGCGGCGCAACTCATAAACACTCAACTGGTACATCTCTCCATCGAGAGTGGCACCGATAGTCCCCTCGGCTATTGCGCTACACAGATCAGCAAAAGTTGGAGTATGGTTGGACACGAGTCACCTCCCTACAAAATACTGGTACACTCTACGGTATCGGTACGTTGGCGTTAAACTGTATGGTTCGTGCTTGCCATCTATACGAATGTCGGCCTCTGTAAGTTTCATTACGCGAACCTCTAAAAGAGAGAACACCGAAACTCAGCCAAATATTTCATTCGCTCTCTTGCCCGGATGCGTCTGCCTCCTCTCTATCTTGTATATCACTATTATCTAACAAACCGGGGATGGGGTCAATATGCATGGTGTGGCGAATCAGGTCAATTTGCTTAATGACATCCTTGATGGCCGGGATAAGTTGCTGTGTGCCATCCTCCATTTTGACGACATAGACATCGTTGCTGCCTGTTACAATAATGTCAACGATGGTTCCCAGGAGCTTATCGTCGAGGGTGAAGACGCGCAATCCTATAATGTCATGCTGGTAATA
>DASTKD010000004.1:0-5986 GCA_035716135.1 Ktedonobacteraceae bacterium | reverse complement strand
GCCGTTCTCAATCCCAGTGTGGCTGCTCGTCCTCTCAGACCAGCTACCGATCATCGCCCTGGTGAGCCATTACCCCACCAGCCAGCTAATCGGCCACAGGCCCATCTCCCGGCGCTTCCCTCTCACGAGAAAAGCTTTGCTTCCGGCTCTCTCGAACCCGAAGCCTATGCGGGCTTGTCGGCGCTTTCGCGCCGGTATCCCTCACTGGAAGGTAGATACCCATGTGTTACTCACCCGTCCGCCACTCCCTCTCTCTCTTGCGAAAAAAAGGACGTGCGACTTGCATGTGTTAGGCACGCCGCCAGCGTTTATCCTGAGCCAGGATCAAACTCGCCATCCAAGTTTCTATGTGCATCCATGCCTCTCAGCGCGGATACGACTTGCACTTGAGCGATCCAGGCTAAGTTGACACTTAGCTTGTTCGCAGATTTCGTTTATCTTCTCAGATCGAAATTGACAGAAACTGTTCACGTCTTACCGTTCTTCACAGTTACTGTTCTGCTTCCACTTTTCAATTGTCAAGGTACTGACTTCGCCATCTGGCGCTTGCTTCACAAATGAAGCAGAACGGGTAGTTCGCTCATTTGTGGTAGCTCAAGTAGTATGCCACATCTCAAGTATCTTGTCAAGGGGTTTATTGATCAGTTTTTCGCCGGTCAAAAAACTCTTTTTCCTGACCTCTCTTGTTGAAAGAGGGAAAAGCGTACAACCAGCCATGCGATCTGACACGCCACATGCAAATGGGCGCAACAAATCGTTGCTTATTGTAATGCTCCAGGAAATGGAATCCTTGAGAGGAGCCACTTTAACGTGGCTGATTAGCACCGAGCTACACGACAGACAGGCGCACCCAATCGATGAAGATCAGGTGATTGACTTTTCGTGACTCCCAGATTATGCCACATCCTGTAAAGCTTGTCAAGCGTTTTTTATGCCCGCTTCAAAAGGTCATCATGTTTCACGTCGTAGGACATGATTTTCCCTTCTGGCATCAGCAACAGCGTATCGGGGCGCAGGTTGCGCACAAATTCGACATCGTGCGTCACGGCGATAATAGTACCATTGTAGCTGCCCAGGGCCTCGCCGATGATATTGCGCGACATGACATCCAGGTGGGTTGTCGGCTCATCGAGGATCAGCAGGTTTGGCCCATCGAGTACCATCTTTGCCAGCGCCAGGCGCGTTTTCTCGCCGCCGCTAAGCGTTTCCACCTGTTGGAAAACGCGGTCTCCATTAAAAAGGAAACGGCCAAGTATGCCACGCACGCGCTTACTATCGTTGGGCCAAACCATCTGCGCCTCGTTCAGTACCGTATTGTCGTAATCCAGCCCTTCATTTTCTTGCGCGTAGTAGCCCAGGCGCACCCGGTCGCCCATCATCACTTTTCCGGCGTTGAGCGGCGTTAAATCGAGCAGCGCGCGCAGTAACGTGGTTTTGCCCGCGCCGTTCAAGCCGATTACAACCAGGCGTTGCCCGCGCTCGATTTGAAAGCTGATATTGTGAAAAATCTCCCGCGAACCATAGCGTTTACTCAGCCTGTCGGCTCGCAGCACAATCTGGGCGCTGGTATGGCGCACCGGAAAATCAATCTTGATGCGACGGCTGGTCTGCGGAATTTGCGGCTTGCTGGACTCCAGCACGGCAATGCGTTTATCCACATTGATACGCTGGCTAACACGAGAGGCTCCATAGCCACGCAATTTATCCGAGGTTTTGCGCAGGCGGGCAATCTCGCGTTCCTGCTGCGCCTTCGTGCGCTCCATCAAAGCCAGCGCGTCGCCCGTAATCGTCAGGTAGTTGGAATAGGTTCCGCGATACTCTTCAAGTTTATGTGTAAACTCGTTGAGGCGCAGCACCTTATTGATGCTGTGGTCGAGCAAATCCAGGTCATGCGAGATGATTAACAACGCGCCGCGATAGTCCTCCAGAAAGTCCATCAACCAGCCCGTTGCTTCAACGTCAAGAAAGTTGGTCGGCTCGTCGAGCAGGAGCAAATCAGGAGCCTGGAAAAGTAGCCGCGCCAGCGCCAGCTTCGTCTTTTGCCCGCCACTGAGCGTACTGACTAAACGCTCTAACGTCACTCCGCCCAGGTTCAGACCGGCGATCAACTGTTCCGCGCGCGCATCGGCCTCGTAGTATCCCAGGCGTTCAAGCGTCTCCTGCGCCTCTTCAAAGCGTTCCAGCAGCAACGACATAGCGCCATTGGTCGCATCTGCAAGCCGATGAGAAAATTCCTCGAAGCGTTGAATAGCGGCATCCAGCCCAATGCTATTGAACATATAATCTCGCACCGTGCTGCCCTCGGCCACAAATGTTTCGTGGGCGACATCCTGCGATAGATAGCCATACGAGCGCGGGAGCATGACTTTGCCACCATCGGCTTCCTGTAAGCCGTCGATAATCTTCAAAAGAGAGCTTTTACCCGCGCCATTAACGCCGATTAGCCCGGCCTTTTCTCCGGGAGCCACCGTAAACGACACGTCATCCAGGATGAGACGCGGACCATAAGACAGGTGTATATGATTAACTTGCAACATGATAAATGTATCCTTTGAATGCGTTTGTGCTGAAACATACAGAGTGTCGCGGAACAGGCAACAACGAAAACAGCAATGCCTGGCGACTCAAATCATGAAATCGAGGGAGGAGAGGAACGTTGGAGATGCAAGCAGGATGAATAACCAGATTCCCGTTTACAGTTTAGTAGAGGTGCTGCAAACGGATGCATCAATCAATTAGTGCCACTTCCTACCCGTGTAAGCCCGGCGTGACTGCCTACACGGGTGAGCAGACTGTTTGTAACATTACCGTCATGAATATTTTCTGCATTTGTCCAGATTTCCAATCAATACGAAATAATACCTACTTCTCTCTATGATACTACCATCTGGCGCTCTGCCTGTCAAGCAGCGCCCGCCAGATTTCACTCATTCTTTATTTCACCGCTCCTTTGTTGCTTTTTTCGAGCCAGGAAGGTATGCTTCTTGTATAATTGAAGAAGTGTAGTTTCTACTCTCCCTCAACGGGCTAGACACAGGAGCATTCCCCTTTGATGAGCAACCAGGTATTTCCAGCAGGTAGTCGCGTGCGTGTAGTCAGCTATAGCCCCTTCAGAGGGCTACAGGGAACCGTCCGAACGGTCGATGCCATCCCCCATCCTGACATCGACGAGCCGTTTTGTTTCTACCATATTGAACTCGAAGGAACACATTTGAAGGAACCGATCTGGTTTCAACATGACGAAGTCGAGATGACTTCTCTCCACGAGAGAAACACTTTCTCGAACTGATAAAAAAGTGGGTATCGATGTGGATACCCACTTTTTTTATCAGTCCAGCGAATACGCGGTATGATGTACAATAATAGGTACATCAAAACGTCGTATAGAGAAAGAAGATTCATCGCACATGCCACCACTCGATTTGAGTTCGTATCGCACGTATTTTCCCTCACTAGCGCAAGAGATCGACGGCCAGCAGGTTGTGTATTTTGACAATCCCGGTGGGACGCAGGTAGCGTTGCAGGTCATTGATGCCATGACGGCCTATTTCCGCACCGCCAACGCTAATACGGGCGGAGCTTTCATCACCAGTCGTCGCACTGACGAGATGATCGCCAACGCGCGCCGCGCTATGGCCGATTTTTTACATACGAGCAGCCCCAATGAAATCGTCTTTGGACCCAATATGACCACGCTCACCTTTGCCTTTAGCCGCGCCATTGGGAAAACCTTAAAGGAGGGCGATGAAATCGTGGTGACGGTACTCGACCACGATGCCAATGTCGCCCCCTGGCTGGCGTTGCAAGAACGCGGCGTCGTCATCCGCGTGGCGGACGTGCATCCTGAGAACATCACGCTCGATATGGAGGATGTGCGCAGCAAGATCAACGAGCGCACGAAAATTGTGGCGGTGGGCTATGCGTCAAACGCGGCAGGCACTATCAACGATGTAGCGACCATTATTGGTTGGGCGCACGAAGCCGGCGCGCTGGCCTGGGTCGACGCAGTACAGTTCGCCCCGCACGGACCAATCGATGTACAGCAGATCGACGCCGATTTTCTTGTCTGCTCCTCCTATAAATTCTACGGTCCGCACCTGGGCATCTTATACGGCAAGGCCGAACACTTAGAAAGGTTCCCTGCTTATAAAGTGCGCCCCGCCAGCAACCTCGCGCCGGATCGCTGGGAAACCGGCACGCAGAATCATGAAGGGCTGGCCGGTTTGGTTGGCGTGATAGATTATCTGGCGATGGTTGGGCGCGAACAATCCGCCTATTATAGCCAGGCTTTTTGTGATGCATTGGGGAAATCACTCTATAGCGGGCGGCAACACGATCTTAAAGTAGCGATGCAAGCTTTGATGGACTACGAGCGTGGGCTAACGGCCTATCTGCTGGCAGGTCTGCGCGAAATTCGCGGCATCCATGTATACGGCATCACCAACCCGCAGCAGCTCGCGCAACGAGTCCCCACCGTGATTTGCACCATTGAGGGTCACACGCCGCGCGAGCTGGCCGAAAGGCTGGCATCGCACGCCATCTTTGCCTGGGATGGCAACTACTATGCCCTGGGCATCATGGAACGTATGCAACTCGAAGAGCAGGGCGGCGCGTTGCGTCTGGGCATGGCACATTACAATACGACTGGCGAAATTGACCGCGTATTGGCGTGCCTGGAACAACTGGATTGATACTACTCGCTACGCATCGTAATCGTAAATTTGCCCCACGAGCCGATCAGTACCTGGCCGTGAACAGAGATGCTTTTGCCCTGATCGATGGTCTTTTCGGTCATCAGACCCAGCGCGATGATAAAGCCGTTCATTTTGACCGGCACCTCGCTATAGGAACTGACTTCCTGCCCATCGACAAAGAAACGCACTTCATCTTTGCCCCGGTGATAGCTGATGCGATAGCGGTGTTTCTGGCCGGGAGTCGTGGGTACAGAGAGTTCGTTGAAATCGCAGAAGTATTTGGGTTTCTGCGCGTCTTCCATATCGGCGGGTTCCGGTACGCCGGGGAAAGGCAGCAGCGCATACACGCTGGCGATTACGTCATTGCAGGCAAAAAAGTCGAGCGCGACGCCTGTGGTAAAGTCGAGCAGGTTGACCGAGACAAAGCCGTCATACAGGTCGCCAGCCGCCGTATTGGCACAGCGTGCCTGTGAATCCCACTCAAATGAGATTTCGCCCTTTTCCGGCACTTCAAACCTTCGCGTGGAAAAGTACATATTTTTGGCGTTATCAAGAATTTGCACGTCGTTGTTAGCGCGCGTCAATTGCGCCGTGACCCGCAGGCGCTCGCCCTCCACCACTACCGCTGCGTTCGGCTCGCGGTAACGCCAGAAACTGCCATCCGGCAACGGGAAGCCGCCATATACCCAGGAACGGTCAACCCCCGTAATAATGCTATGATACCCGGCGTAGGTGATTGTCTCCTCTTGCTGCTGTTTTTCCTCAACGTTCTCAACGTTCTCGGCCTGTGTTGTCTTCAAGTATTTCCCCTTTTCGATGATCTCAAACGATCAAAGCATGTTCCATAATCTGGCTTTCAGACATATTGTAGCTCGACTGTTCACAAAAAACCAAAGCATATCCAACGAAGCCCAGGTTCTGTGAATGATTCTGGTGATGGAAAGCAAGGCGACCGCAAGGGTCGCCTCTACTATGAACGTCTCGTCCGTCATGGTCGCTCCTTAGTAGAGGCGACCCTTGCGGTCGCCTTGCTTTGATCGCTCGTGCTGTTTCCAGTAGTTTTAAGCTGAAAAGTATGTTAGAATATCCCTGCCATTGTTGCGATTACATTTGTATTGCGCAGCCATTATTGACTATATAAAGCAAACCAGTGCCGCGTTTCAAAGGGGTGCCAGCTTGATTCGCTTTCTCATCACTCGTTTCGTCGGGCTTATTTTCGTGCTTATAAGCGTGAGTTTTATTACCTTCCTCATGGGGTATTTTGCGCCGGGTGATCCCATCATTGCTCTGCT
>DASTKD010000003.1:0-9441 GCA_035716135.1 Ktedonobacteraceae bacterium | reverse complement strand
TCGTAAGCGAATTGATGGGCAACGGACAGAGCAAAGCCGCCGCTGTCGGGCGCATCGTCAATGGGCAATGCCGCACTGTCGATGAAGCGGTAGACGCCGCTGCCGTCGCCTTCAAAGCGTTATCAGCACATTCACTGGATGATCGCAAACGCTTCATCGAGGCGATACGCGCCATTGGTCTCAAAAATAAAGCATTGCTGGCGAAGATGGCCCACGAGGAGACGCACCTGGGCCGCTACGAACATAAAATCGCCAAGAATGAAACCGCCTGCAACCTTACGCCGGGCGTAGAAATCCTGGAGCCAAAAGCCTTCACGGGCGATCATGGATTGACCGTGCATGAATGGGCTCCCTTTGGCGTGGTGGCCGCGATTACGCCTGTCACCAATCCCACGTCGGTCATTCTGAACAACGCTATTTGTATGATGGCGGCGGGCAACGCCACCGTTGTCAATGCCCATCCGAGCGCGAAGGTAAGCAGCATGAAAACAGTCGAGCTGATTAACCAGGCCGTTGTCGCTGCCGGAGGGCCGGATAATGTCATGACGGGCGTGCTTGAGCCGAGCATCGAAACCGGCACAGCACTGATGACGCATCGCAAAGTTGACCTGGTGGTGGCAACGGGCGGAGTCGCTGTAGTACGCGCCGCTTTGCGCAGTGGTAAGCGCGTGGTAGCGGCGGGGCCGGGCAATCCACCCGTAGTAGTGGACGAGACGGCGGACATTGCTAAAGCGGCAAAGTGCGTCTTCGAGGGCGCGAGCTTCGATAACAACATCCTGTGCGTCGGCGAAAAAGCTGTTGTCTGCACAGAAGCGACCATGCGTCCATTCATGGAGGAGATGGGCAAACTGCCCACCTACGAACTATCAGCCGGAGAACTGGCAACGCTGATAAAGAATATTGTGCTGACGGACGGGCCGAAGCCGCGCATGAACGGACAATTTGTGGGGCGCAACGCCTCGGTCTTGCTCGAAAGCATCGGCATTCGCGGGCGCGAAGATGTCTACCTCCTCACTTGCCGCGTGCCGCCAGACCACCAACTACTCTACCTGGAACAGATGATGCCCGTGTTGCCAATCACGTCGGCTCCCAACGTCAACGCTGCCATAGACCTGGCAATCGAGATCGAACAGGGCTTCGGCCATTCAGCCATGATGCACTCACGGGACCTGGCTGCGCTCAGTCGTATGGCAAAGCTGATTAATTCCACGCTGTTCGTGAAAAACGGCTCGTCGCTGGCCGGCCTGGGCGTGGGAGGCGAGGGCTACACCGCCTTCACCATCGGTACCGCGACTGGCGAGGGTATGACAACAGCGCGTACATTCGTGCGCGAACGCCGCTGCGCCCTCGTGGACTATTTCAGAATCGTGTGAACATCAATGACTCCGCAAGAAGAAGAGGCACTCGTACAAATTATCGTACAATGTGTGCGAGCCGTGCTGGAGACAATTGAACAGAAAAATGTCTCTACGCAACCTGAGCTAAAACAAGGTTCGCGTTTCATCGATGTTGTGCCTCAACAGGAAATCAATAACGCCAGTACAATGCGTAATGGCAGGCTAAACGGATACGGGCGCGAGGATGTCCGCACATCGCTGCGGCGTTTCTTGCGCGAGTCGGAACCGGCGATGCCGGAGCAGACAGTAGTTCAGCAACCGCAGAAACGCCAGTTGATTACGCGAGAAGAGGTGCTGGCGGCTCTGCGACAGGGCATCAAGGTGATTGTGTTGCAACCTGACGCGGTTGTCACTCCACTGGCGCGGCAGGTTGCGAAAGAAAAAGGGATTGAATTGCGATGATACTTGCAAAGGTGATCGGCACGGTAGTGGCCGATGCTCGCGTTTCCAGCATGGGAGGGCAAATGCTGCGACTGGTGCAACTGCTGGACGGGCGCACGCTGGAAGCAAAGGGTGGTATATTTGTGGCGGCGGATGTGACCGGGGCGGGTGATGGCGAACTGGTGATGCTGTCGAGCGGCGCGTCAGCGCGTAAGGCGGGCAAGCTACAAAACGCGCCGGTAGACCTGGTAATTATCGCAATTATCGACGAACTGGCGGGCGCGGATGGTGCGATTTATCGTTCTACACGGAAGGATGGTGTTGTATGATACTTTGCCAGGTGGTAGGCACAGCCGTCTCAACACGCAAAGACCCTCAGTTGCAGGGCGCGAAACTGCTGGTTGTGGTTGAAGTAGACCCTCACGGCCAGGCGCTGGATAAAGGGACGATAGTGATTATCGACGCGGTTGGCGCGGGTCGCGGCGATATTGTGCTGGTAGCAACCGGTAGCGCGGCTAACCTCACGCCGCAAACCACTCAATCACCCGTCGATGCAACGGCGGTGGCGATTGTGGACACCGTTTTCAGCAGTGGGCAGGTCATGTATTCATCGCATAACCAGTAGCGATGTCGCTACCCATGGGTTGTCATCCTATCGGAAATGTCATCCTGAGCGCAGCGAAGGATCTCCGCCGCCACACATCGCAGGCCCTTCACGCAGATCCCTCGCTGCGCTCAGGATGACAACCGATGGCCGATCCTGGTCGCCAAAATTCATCAGGGTTTGGGTTGTGTTTCCCGCGATCTAAACATACTGAACAGGGACGCTGGCGGCTATAAAGGCACCCTCCCCGCATCATCACCACCCCCGCCCCTACGGATTATTGGTGAGATTTATTATAAGGAGAGAATCATGGATGAATCGCGTGAGGAGCAGGCGCTGCAAGACTTGCTCCAAATTCCGTTTGTGGAGGCGCTGTTCGGGCGCAGGTCGCGCCGCTTCTTTCGGGGCGCGGAAGTCCCTGACGGCACGCTGGCCTATAAGTCGCGTCATGAAGTTGTGCCGCTCAGCGCATTGGAGCGTATGTTGATCCTGACTGCCTGCGGCGGCAATACGGGCTGGCACCATTCCATCACGCGCCATGAACGCTACGCGCCGCATCTCGCCAACTATCCCGGCGCGGCTGGCGGGCGCACCTTTCCCTCTGCTGCCGGTTTTCATACCAGCGAATTGTTCTTTACAGACGATAGCGGCACCTACCTCTTTGAGACGCGCGATGCGCCCGCTATGGTAGAGCGCGATAGCGAGGGCAAGCACAGCCTGGCTGACCTGGTGAAAGCGCACGAGTCGCGCATCCGCAAATTATCGGACAAACGGGTGATTATTCCGCCGCGCGAACCTTATATGGAAGGACATAACACCTGGGTTGCCAATCGCCCCGGCTCGCTGCTCGTCATTCCCGTCGGGGATGTGGCGCAGCACGCGCTGGCTAACCTGTGCTTTTTCGCGCAAAACGGCTATTGTATTTACGATGATGTCAATCGCAGGCGTATTCCGGGGCTGGAAAAGTTCGCGGATATGGTCGATGTCGAGAACCCATTGCCCCTCACTTTCCTCGATCAGTATTCGCATACCGAATGCACCGCCGAACTCTCTACTGCTACATACGCGGGTATGCTGATGCAGCAGGCGATGGGACTGGGTGGCTGGATGTTCAATGGCATCGACCGGCTGACCATGCTGGGGGCGAGCGACAATCCCCAGGCAGGGCTGGGCTTCCGTTACGATAGTGACGAACGCTGGGCCTTGCCAAATCCTACTGGACTGACGGGTGTGTTCGAGGGGCATTGCCCTCCCCACTACCCTGATATGCGCGCGGCTCTGGATCACTTCTGCGAGCGCAAATTTGGCCCCGGAGGGCCGTTCCACCCGGATACGCCCGGCCCGTGGAAGGACAGTCGCAAGGTGCGTGGCAGCGCGCAGGTTCACGACGAACATTTCAGAGAATGTGTTGCATTGCAGGCGCAGTACGCCTTCGACACGTTCGGCAAATTCCCGGCCACCGTGCCAACCATCTTCATCCTGATGTACCTGCAAACCCATCATCTTGACCTTGAATACTACGACGCGCTATTCCAGCCAGGTGCGTACCTGCGCACCCATGCCGAACACATGGCAAAGTGGCATGGTAGCGAGGAATAGTTTTCTTTTTTCGGTTCACAAGAAGATGACGGGCCGATCGCCTGCGGCGACCACCCCGTCATCTTCTTGTGAGGGGATGCTATGCAACATCTCCGCGAATGATGCGGCCCATGCCATCATACCGTTCAGGCGAAGAGCTTGACAGGTAGAAGGAGTAGACCATCCCTATGATGATCCAGGCAATCACAAAGAGCGGCAGGATATTCAACGGGAATGGTGTGGCCGCGAAGCCCAGATTAGTGAAGTAGGTACCAATCGCGCCCGGAATGGCCGGCATGGTAAACGAAATCAAGGGAACCAGCAGGATCAAGCAGCTAAGCACCGGAGCTACAATATGCGTAAACACGTTGAAGCTCTTCTTGTCAAAGCGCGAAGCAAAGACGGGCGAGGAAATGTTGACCATGATGTAGACAACCACAAAGGCCATCGTGCCGGTAACGGCCAGCCAGGTATAAGGCAGAATGCCGTCAACCTGAGAATACCCGCCGCCCCCAAAGCCCAGGCCATAGTGGGATGTGCCGCTCGAGTCAACGCTCACCGTCACCAGGGCAAAGAGCAGGGTGAGTACCACACTGAAGAGCGACTGCGTGATAATGGCGATGTGCGGGCTGCGATAGCGCGGGTGCGTCTTACCGAAGACGTGGCCCAGAATGCCTTCGCGTCCCATCGCATACAGGTAGCGCACCATACCATTATGGAAAGCGAGACCGCAGGCCAGCGCGCTGGTGCTGATGGCAACAATCATAAGAGCCTGCAAGAAACCGCCAACGTAGATGCTTGCCAACGGGTAATATGGCGTGGGATTACCAGTGAGATTGCCAAACTGGGTCACAGCGTTTCGCGCGCCATAGCCGATGGTTGCAGAGTAGGAAGTCCAGACGTACAAGAAAATCAGGAAGGCCACCACCGCAAAGACGGCAACGGGAACCGCGCGGCGCGGGTTGCGCGCCTCTTCGCCATAGACCGCGCCGGCTTCAAAACCGACCCAGGACCATACGCCCAGCGCCATCGCTACGCCTATGCCCAGGATACCACCAGGAGCAGCCGTAGCCTTGCTTGCCGGGGCAACGGTAGTTGAAATGAAATGAGTCGTGCCAGGGGCGAGGCTCGCGCCAGCAGGCGTAAAGGTGTTGACGAAATCATGCCCGGACGCGCCGCCGTGAATGGTAATGACAAGATCAAGTACCACCAGCACACCCACTTCAAGGATGAGGAATGGAGCCATCGCAAAGACTGACCACTTCACATCGAAGTAGGAGAGCGAGAAGATGAGTATCGCGCCAACCAGAGCCCAGGTCACCCAGCCGCCAGGGGTATTGAAGTGCGCGTAATTTGCGATTGAGCTATTGGTATAGGAGCCAAACGCGCCGAGCAGTGAAGCCTCGAAGAGCGCATAACCACCCATCATCAGCCAACCGGCCTGGAACGCTGTTCGCCTGCCCAGGCTATGCCGCACCCAGGTGTAGAAACCGCCCGCCGACGTCAGGCGGCGCGACAAATACACAATCGAGACGCCCAGTAAGAGAAGTCCGATACCAGAGATCAGGAAGACGAGTGGCGTAGATGCGCCTGCCTGCGATGCCATGGATGGCACATTGAAGAGCATGGCAGAGATGGGCGCGGAGCCAGCCAGACAGAAATAGAGAACACCGGGAAGGCCGATAGCATTTTTATGGAGCTTATCGACGTTTGACTTGTCTACATCAATATCTCCACTTGTCGCATTAGACCCTCCAGTTTGGATGATATCATCCTGTGTCGCCATTTTCACCTCCGAGAATGAGACCGTTGGGACAAATTTCGCAACTAATGCGTAAGGTGAATACCAGGCACTCTACCATTACGCACGGACAATATGCTTGATTGCACACAATGGATGAGCATTAGGATTTGAAACTACTCAACAGTAACATTCCCATAGAGGTAAGTCAATATGGGAATGTCACGATATTAATGACACCTTATCAGTCAATCTGCCTATTCAATGTGTGGCGGCGCTTTGCCAGGCGACTGCATAGGTCGCCCCTCCCAATATACGAATACGCCGAATGGTTACATAGCGCGCGTAACATGGGAGGGGCTAAGCCAGTCTCTTGTGGTCGCCCTGACGATGTTTAACTCTTATCGCCTTCTTTCAGGTTCTGCCAGGATGCTTCACTACTGGCTAGCATACTACCAATAGCAGCGACAATAAGGCAGACAACCGTCAAACCGCCAATGATATACCACCACTGACCATTTGAAATATACGATGGAATCCAGGAGAAGAACAGCGTACCCACGATAGCGGTAGCACATGAAGCTACACCCAACACCACTGCAAGCCATATCACCGACATGGGGAAGATGCGCTGCAATCTGAAAGATTGGGGATCACGCTGGTAGAACTTCATCAGGTTGATGAAGAGGAAGGCAGTTGAAATCGCCCAGACCAGCGTTGATGCTGCCAGTGTGACGTTATAAATCTGCGTTGACAGGGTAGCAGGGGTATTTAGGTGAGTGATATAGGGGACCACAAAAAACATGAGCGCCGTTATGCCAACAGCAACCATAGACTGGAAAATGATGGCAGCCGCCGGCACGCGATTTTTATTCAACCGCCCTATACGCATCGGCAATCGCTGGTCGATACCAGCCACCAGCAACAGGCGCGCATAGGTAAGATTATAGGTAGTAGCAGAGAATACAAAGAAAGACATCAGGCAGATGGCAGTAACAAATCCCAGAGTCGAGCCAAGTACCTTACTCACGGTCTGGACCAGCGAAAAAGTCGTCGCCGATCCGGCAGTCTGACCTTCTACTACAAGCAGGCTAAAGGCAACTACGAAATAGCCGATAAGCACAAGAATCGTTCCCCACAAGAGATGGCCGGTAATGATCTTGCGCTTGCGCCCTTCGCCCACACCTGACGAGGAGATTTCGCCACCCATGTTGAGCGGTGACTCAATACCCAGGTAGGCCAGTGTGACCAGCCCGAACAGGTAGATATTGCCTGTCGAAAGATTCCCGTTGATACCCCAATTGGGCAGGCTAAAATCTGTGGCCGAGTGGTTGCCCTTCAATAGCCAGGCCACACCTGCCACCCCGATCAAAAAGACCGCTGTAAGTGTCAGAATCGCTGCTACATTGAGGGTATTCTGCACCATACGGAAACGCTGAACTGATATTACGCTGGTAGCCAGGATGATCACAATGATGGCAAGACCCTGTTGCCAGGGTTGCACCAACCAGTTTGGGTTCAGGCCATTCAAGTAAGTAGCAATAACATCGCTGGCGGAAATCAGGACGAGTACGCCAGGAAACCAGGCACAGAAAGCGACAAAGAAACTCCAGTATCCACCAAGAGCCTTGTGCGTCCAGTTGTAGAGCGATCCCTCATGCGGGAACATGACGCCGAGCTGGGCTGTCGCAATGACACAGGGGATAAAGAAAGTAATAGCGCCAATAAATAGATAGGTAAACGCCGATGCTCCACCCCCTACAGCAGTGGCAGCATTGGTGGCGTAGAAAATAATCATCAAATAGATCGCCACCATATCGAATTTCCCCAATATAGACGGCATCGTTTTGACGACATACTCTTCCGATTGCAACGAATCAGAACCCCGGACTTCGGGGGCATTCCTCTGGTCTGTGTCTCTTGTTCTCCATTCTATGGTCGCCATGTATTCCTCCACCTTATTAATTTCAACAGAGTACGACAAGCAATTGACTGATCGGGGTGTAGAAAGCGCCACAGGCAACTAATTTACCCAGGCGCACCAGGACATGACAAGTGTACACCAGTTTTTTCGCGCGCTAGCTGAACTATCTATTCTATATAGGAATATATGGCTATGAGGGGAGAAAGAAGGAGCAGGTCTCTCCAGACCTGCTCCATTTGCGCGGACCTATTCTTTCCTCGTCAGGCTTACTCCGCGACCCCCAGGGACGCAGCAATAGCCTGCTCGTCAGTCACGTTATCCTTAATGCGAGCGTGGCCGAGGAAGTAGATGACTGCAGCCGCAATCAGCGACACGATAACGATGGCAGCGATCCAGATATCCCAGTGGGTCGTATCGATCAAACTGGGAACCCAGGGCGCGGTCACGGTCGCGTAGAGGCCAACGCCACTGGCGAGCAGACCCACCACCGAACAGAGGTAAAAGACCCAGTCGGGGGCCAGGCGGGCAGTGATGAAAGTCTCGTGGTATTTGTAGCGAATGACGATGATGTCGATGAACTGGAAGATCATCGAGATACACCAGATCACCGTGATTGAGGCAAACAGGATGTAGTACATGAGATTCGCCAGGTCAGCCGGGTTTGACTTTCCAATATAGGGAATAATCATGTACACCACTATAGCGATCACCGCTACGATAATGCTCTGCACGAGTACGGCTACCCACGGCACGCGGGCGGCGTTCACTTTGCTCATCACCGGTGGCAGGCGGCGATCCAGGCCGGAGACAAAGAGCAGGCGACCAAACGAATAGTTGTAGACGAGCGCGGCATAGAGGCCGAAGCCAACCATGACCACATCGACGATCACGGCCAGCACCTGACCTGCAGCGCCAAATCCATTGTTGACGGCTTCTACCATAGACGGGAGATTGGCCTGGTCTGCGGCCGGTACCGCCGTCATGATGCCGAACGTGGTAAGGAGATAGGCCACCATCACGACAATGGGACCCCAGACGAGGTAGCGAGTAACCGCGCGCTCGCTGGTGACCTCCACGCCCATGTTGAGGGGAACCTCAATGCCCAGCAGGGCCAGGATCACAAAACCAAAGATGGTGAAGTTGCCGGTGCCACCGAAAGTGATGGCCCAGCCACCTCCACTAAAAGCCGTGTTCGTGTGTCCCGGATGACCGGTCACGAGCCAGAGCAGTCCCGCCAGGCCGATCAGCACAATAGCAGCGCCATAGGCGACGAACATGATATTGACCAGGTTCTGCGCGGCGCGGAAACGGATGGCAGAAAGGCCAAAGGAAATGGCTGTGACGGCCAGGATTACCAGGCCCAGTTGCCAGGGCTGAGTCAAGACACTCAGGCCAAACCGGGCAAAGAGATCGGTAATGAAGGTGCTGACCAGGCTCCCACATACCACCACGACGAAGATACCGGGCCACCAGGCGCAGAAACCCGCGAAAAATCCCCAGAACGGGCCGAAGGCTTTGTTCGTCCACACATAGATCGAGCCTTCTTTGGGGAACATGCGGCCCAGTTGCCCGGTTACGATCGCGCCCGGGATAAGAAAGGTCAGGAAGCCCACTACCAGGTAAATATAGGCCACCGGACCTGCGGAAGCAATACCTGGTGCGTTCGTAATAAAAAGAACAATGGCAATGAAGATAGCCACCATATCGAAGGTGTTCAGAACTTTGGAAAGAATGCCTCCTGCAATACGTTCCGAACGCAGGACATCGCCACTGCTTTCAGCTGCTGTCGCCATAGAGAGTGTCTCCTCCAAAAAAA
>DASTKD010000002.1:0-3255 GCA_035716135.1 Ktedonobacteraceae bacterium | reverse complement strand
AGCTGCTAGTCTGTAAAGGAGTGGAGATGCAACCGGACACTCAGCACAAAAACCAACCTGCGCAGGAATCTTCTAAGGGAATTATTGCGACCGACGAGACGACCGTCTTGCAAGATAACCTCTTTACGGGGGCGGCAACGGTCATTACTGAGCCAGCGAATCCCTTAGAGAAGCCGTTTCCGCCGCTTGTGCGCACGCATCCATTGACCGATCAATCGAGCCTGGCGGCATGTGCTATCCCATATCAACAGGAGTTGATGTTGCGCGGTAAATCGAATTATACCGTTACCTGCTTTCTCTCTGATCTCAAGATGTTCAGTGATTTTATCGGCAAAGACACCCCTGTTGGGCGCATCACGAAAGAGCAGGTCACAGACTGGCTCATGAAGCTCAAGTTTGGTACGAAGGGGCGTGTTCCCGCTCCCAAGACGATGGCTCGTCGCGTCACCTTCCTCAAAAATTTCTTTTCCTGGTTGACGCGTGAGCAAGTCATTCGCGAAGACCCGTCCGCGAGTATTGCCCTGGAACGCCCTTTGCCGCCATTGCCGGAGCTATTATTCGAGGATGAGGTGCAGCGACTGTTAACGGCTGCCGCCGAGGATGTGCGTTGTCACTGCCTGGTCTACCTGGTGTTGTACGCGGGCCTGAAAAAAGAAGAGGTCATGGGCTTGCGTGCCAATCATGTCGATCTCTCTGATCCGCAGGTACCGCTCATTACCATCCATTTCCCTGCCTCGACCGGTAAACAGCACCGCGAACGCCGACTCGCGCTCCCTGCCGAGTTTACAACGATCTATACAAACTACCAGGCCAAATATCGTCCACACAATGATCTATTCGAGTGTACTGATCGCAACCTGAACTATATCCTGGGGCGGGCAGTCAAAGCGGCGGACATTCAAAAGCGCGTCACCCTGCAACTGTTGCGTGATACTTTCGCGGTACGCCAACTCAAAGCGGGCGTGACACCAGAAACGCTGCGCGAAAAACTTGGCCTCTCCGACGAAGCCTGGTTAGAGTCACGCGAGAAGTACCGCCGCCTGGCCTTCGCCAAATAGCTGTTCAGTTTATTGCGGCATGCGTCGCGGCGGCATCTGTTGCATGGGTTGCGCTTGCGTTGTGCTATAGCGGAACCGGACGATTTTGCGGTTTAATGCCTTGTTCAGGAAAATGGCGTTTAAGATAATGCCGACAATCGTCAACGGGAGATTGCAGAAAAAAATGCCAAAGCCCAACGTAAATATGGCTATCGCAATTGCCAGGGGCCAGATCAGTAAAAAACTACAAACGAGCAGGATAATTCCGGTCGTCGTCTCTCCCGCCATCAGCCAACCAACACCATAGATACCAAATAGGGAACAGATAATCTCGACCAGTAGGGCATTGCTTTTACTGGTCGAAGGTGCCGCGAACGTATTCACTACTGTGACATTGATCTGTGGTTGCTGATACTGGGGCGGCGCATTGAATGATGAGGCATACCCCGTGTTGTACAGCGGTGGAGGCGGTGCATAGCTTGGGCGCGGAGGTTCCTCGACAGGTGGCCAGGGCTGGTAGCCTTGCTCATAGGTCGGTATGGGCTGTGGGTCGCCATACTCGTCACGCGGATAGGCCCCATAGCTGGTTTGCTGTGG
The DNA here is from genome assembly GCA_035716135.1 of Ktedonobacteraceae bacterium. Classification (GTDB taxonomy): domain Bacteria; phylum Chloroflexota; class Ktedonobacteria; order Ktedonobacterales; family Ktedonobacteraceae; genus CF-113. The sequence continues at coordinate 1,621 of DASTKD010000002.1, read as the reverse complement.
TACTCCTTCCTGCGCGAAGGCAGTCGGTGTCGGCGTCCTGCATACTGGGCAAACAGTCAGACCCTGCGAAATTTCTGTTCCACACCGTTCACAGGTCATAGTAAACTACCCCCTTTTTCCGTCTTCTTCCTCATATGAACCCTTCATTGCTATCCGTAAAAAAGCCATGCACTTATATACTGCGCGGATAGTCGGGTCGTGCTTACTGAGTATACGTTCGGGGGCTAGCCTTGGTTGCTAATCAAGACAGGGCTTTCTTACACAAATTCGACCAGGCGATGGATGCTGCCGCGTACCGGGACGCGCTCAAACCGCCGGTCCTGGGGGAGGATGCGCATGGGCATACCATGCGCCGGGTCCAGGTTGCTGCCCTTCGGCTCAATCCTGGCATTCGGCACGACCGCAAGACGGTAACGTTGGAGCAGCATCGCCAGCACTACTTTCATCTCCTGTAGCGCGAATTCCGCTCCGATACATCGGTGTGGCCCGGCGGCGAACGGTAGATATTCATACGGCGTTCGGCTGAGCGTTCCCCAGCGTTCCGGCTTGAAGCGGTCTGGCTCCTCATACAGCTCCGGCAAGCGGTGGGTCATGAATGGGCTGTAGAAGATCGTTGATCCTTTGGGTAGAGCGAAGCCGCCAACCTCACACGGCGAGGCCGCGATACGCATGCTGGTGGGAGTTGGCGGCAACAGGCGCAGGCTCTCCTTGATGACACCATCGAGCAGGGATAATTGCTGAAGCGACTCAAGTGCGGGGGCATCTTTGTGCAGCTTGCCATCAAGCTCGGCGAGCAGGTCAGCGTGGATGTGTGGATGCTGATGAAGCAAGAAGATGGTCCAGGTCAGCGCGGTCGATGTGGTCACGTGTCCGGCGGCATACAAGCTAACGGTGTGGCTGATCAACTCGTCATCCGTGAGCTTGGTTCCGTCTTCATCATGCGCACGCACCAGCGCGGCCAGGACATCGGCACTCTCAGCGTCTTCGCGCTTCTGTGCAATCATGGCGCGGATAAAGCTTTCCAACTGCCCGGCAAGCTTGAGTGTGTGATGATAGGGCATGCCTGGCACGTCGATGAGCGGTGTATACATGAGTCGGGACTGAGAAGTGATGAACTGCTGGAAGAGTGTTCCGATATGGTCGATCTCTTTCTCATCGTCCATCCCGAATAGGGTCTTGACCGTGATCCGCTGGGTGAGTTGTTTCATTTCAGCGTGCAGTTCGATCTGGGAGAGAGTCTGCCAGCGTTCAAGCATCAGCCTCGTGAGCACCGCCATGTCGTTGTTATACAGCCCGATCTGCCGTTTATGGAAGGCTGGCTGCATCAAATGACGATGCAGTTTGTGATGCTCCCCGTTCATATTCAGCAGATTATAGAGGAGGAGGCGTCCTAATGCGGTGTCTTTCGCCCCCTTCAAGATCTTCCCTTTCCCCGCCTCGAAAAGCGCGGGCTGAGAAAGTAGCTGGAAATTGAGCGCAGGTCCAAAGGCAAAGACGTAGGTGGGATCACCCTGCGCCATCGCGACGACATCACCGTAGGTGTCGTGCAACCAGCGCGAGTAGGTGCATGGGTCGCGGAACAGTTTGAGCAAATTCGCCCCGCTGCCAAGAAGCGGCAAGG
>DASTKD010000001.1:0-12745 GCA_035716135.1 Ktedonobacteraceae bacterium | reverse complement strand
GTTCGCTCATGGTCTTTTCTTTGGCCCTGCTTTCTCGCTTATCAGATCGCGGCGTAAGACCCCCGCAGTCATGCGCGAGGATACAAGCCGCGCTGCTTGCAGGTAGAGCCAGCCCCTTTCCCATGCAGGGCTGTTGCAAAGTCGGGAATAAAAAACGACTCTCGTGAGATATGAAGAGATAGAACAGATCTTTCATGCACTCACGAGAGGAGTCTTGTAGTTATGATAACAAAGTTTCCCCGGTTGGCCCTTCCCAACGAAGGGTTGCTGGTCGATTTCGAGCAATTATATCGCCTATTACAAACGGTGCCGGATCGGCGGAAGCGACGTGGACGCCGCTATCCGTTGGCGGCTCTGCTCATGATTGGGGTGCTGGCCAAATTGGCGGGCCAGGATAGTAGTCGGGCCCTGGCACAGTGGGCCAAGCTGCGCCAGCAGGAGTTGAGCCAGGTGTTCCAATTGCAGCGACAGGCCATGCCGCACTATAGCACCTGGAGTCGCGTGTTGGGCCACGCGGTCAGTCCCGAGGAGTTCGAGCTAGTCATGAGCCAGTTTTTCAAGCAGCAGAAGCGACGCAAGGTGCCCAGGCGCGGCAGCATCCAGGTGTGTTTGGATGGCAAAACGCTGCGGGGGACTATTCCGGCGGGCCAGAGCCAGGGAGTGCATCTAATGGCCGCCTATCTGCCCAGCCAAGGCGTGGTGCTGATGCAGATGGAAGTGGGCGAGAAGACCAACGAAATTACCGTGGCTCCGAAGGTCGTGCAAACGCTGGATTTGCGCGGGGTCGTCGTGACCGGTGATGCCATGCAAGCCCAGCGCAAGTTGAGCGCGCAGATTGTCGAGGCCCAGGGCGACTACGTGTGGACGGCTAAGGATAATCAACCCGAGGTGCGCGAGGAGATTGCGCTGCTGTTTGCGCCCCAACAGAGCCGTCCGGGCTGGTCAGCCCCGCCCACCGATTTCCAGCAGGCCAGCACCTTCAACAAAGGCCATGGGCGACTGGAAAAGCGCACCATCACGGTGAGCAGTCTCCTGGCTGGCTACAGCACCTTTCCGTCTGTGGCACAGGTCTATCAAGTGGAAAGCTGGGCGCAGTTGACCGGGGGCCGTTCCCAGCATGAGGTCCGCTATGGCCTCACCAGTTTGCCCGCCGCTGTCGCCTCGCCCGACCGGCTGCTCGATCTGGTACGGGGGCAGTGGCAGATTGAGAATGGCTTACATTATCGACGCGATATGACCTTGCGCGAAGATCACTCGCAGTTGCGCATGGGCCATGCGCCGCACGTGTTCGCCATTCTCAATAATATCGTCGTGGGGCTGGTCGCTCGGCAGGGCAAGACCAATCTGGCTGAGGCCCGTCGAGAGTTCGCCTATCACCTCGAACGAGCGTTGGCGGCGTGAAGGGATGATTTCTCATGGCGTCGACTTTGCAACAGCCCTGTCGTTGGGAGCATGGTGCCGGACGGCCGCAAGAGGCGTCCCTACTACATCACAAAATGGCCCCCATCCCCTCAATTGACCCTGACGGAGTGCTATAATACCCTCACCCCGTTTACCCACGTTCCCACGATAACCTCAGATGATGCTCCGAAAAATAATACATCCAGCAAATCACCGGCATTCCAGCCTGCCAGCGATGGGTGTTGCAAATCAATCGCCACGAAGTCGGCGAGCATTCCCGGCGTGATCGCGCCTGTTTCGATGCCCAGCGACTTCGCGCCGTTGCGCGTACCATAGTCCAGTAGCAACGGCCCCGGCGATGCCATCGCGTCGGCTACCAGCACGCGGCGGCGCTGGTAGCGCATCCTCGCGCTATATTCGGCCCAGCGCAATTCCTCGATGGGGTCAAGACGGGTATTGCTATCGGAGCCGATGGCAAGCGGAATGCCCCGTGCCAGCAAATCCGCGTAGGGCGCGATACCGTCGCCCAGATCGCCCTCGGTAGTCGGGCAAACGCAGACGGTAGAGCCATAACGAGCAAGCAAATTTATCTCGACTGCATTAGCATGAGTGGCATGGACAACCGTCGTCATATTTCCCAGCGCGTCGAAACGCTCGAGCAGTTCGATGGGTGTGCAACCATAAGCTGCCTGGCATTGCTCAATCTCAGCCATCTGTTCATCCGCGTGAACATGCAAAGGCAGTCCGCGTTTATGGCTATATGAAGCAATGGCGCGAAACCAGTCTTCCGGCACGGCCCGTACCGAATGCGGCGCAACACCCACCAATGCATCCATCGCACGCAGCGACTCCACCCGCGCAAGATAGGCTTCGACCGAGGCATCGCAGAAACGCCGTTGCCCCTCTTCCGGCGGCTGGTTGAAGCCACTTTGAGCGTAGGCCGTCATGAGCAACACCACCCGTATACCCACGTCTCGCCCGGCCTGCAACAGCGCTTCCGACATAGCGTTGGGGCTGGCATAAGGCGTGCCGTCGGGCTGGTGATGCACATAGTGAAACTCGCCTACCGTCGTATAGCCTGCCGCCAGCATCTCTCGATAGGTATGCATCGCTCCCTCGTACAGCAGGTCGGGGGTCAGTCGCTGCGCCTCGGCATACATGGCTCGTCGCCACGTCCAGAAGGTGTCCTGCTGCGAAAGCGGGCGATGGGTATGCCCGCGCAGGGCGCGTTGAAAGACGTGGCTATGCGCGTTGACGAAGCCGGGCAAAAGGGCCACACTGGGAAGCATAACTATTTCGGCAGCAACATCACTTGCTGATGTAAGAGACAGCCCCCCCGAATATGGAAGAATAGCGTCGATACGGCCATCATCAGAGATCGAAATAGCTTTGTTGGCTTGCAATCCTTCAGGCGTATAAACGTAGTCCGGTACAAGATACTTCATTGGGATTCCTCTTTCGCGGTTAGATCAATCATTTTCACCCCGGATTGAGTATAGCATTTGATCGTCGATGGTACATAGAGGAGTGACCATTCAAAAAAAGAGCAAGATCAGAGAAGTTTTTTCTGCGAATGTATGGTAAACTGTTCGTACTCACGGCATATGTGGCGCAGAACGTGTCCTCAAAGGCCGGGCGTTGCTGCATTCTGCACGTTTACTCCAGGCACGTTCACACGCGAAATAAGGTGGAATGTTGTTCACGTCTGATACAGGAGAATATCATGAGAAAAGTCATTTCATTTATGCATGTCTCACTCGATGGCTTCACGACAGGACCAAATGGAGAATTGGAGTGGGCTATCGTGGATGAAGAACTGAACCCCTATGTCGATGCTCTCTTCAGGAACGTGGACACGGCTCTCTATGGACGTGTCACCTATCTGGGAATGCAGAGTTATTGGCCGACCGTCCTCACGGACCCGGAAGCCTCGCCACGCGACCTCGCATACGCTCACTGGGTCGAGAATGTCTCCAAAATCGTGTTTTCAACAACGCTCTCTCGTGCGGAATGGAAGAATTCACGGCTGGTGAAAGACCACATTGCGGAAGAAATCGCCTCACTCAAACAACAGCCTGGCCTCGACCTCATGATCTTCGGAAGTCCCAGATTGACCCATACGTTTATTCATCTGGGCTTGATTGATGAATACCGCCTCTTTCTCAATCCGATTGTCTTAGGTGGTGGCATCCCGCTTTTTCAAGACATCAAGGACTGGATGAAGCTGAAGCTGCTCGAAGCAAAGACCTTCCAGGCAGGGGTGGTTGGACTTCACTACCAGGCAATCAGGCAATAACTGGCGCTGATCCTGATGTGCACATCATCGATTTACAATGCCCCCGCGTCGCCGATAAGCTGGAAGCCGGCCCAGAAGTAGGGATGAACGCGGTAGGGACGAATGGAGGTACGCGCGCGGGCCAGAAAGGCGCGCTGCGCTCCTGCGAGGGCGGCAGCTTTGGGGAAATCGCTCAACAGGGCCTGGTAGAACATTTCCATCAGTTCGGCGCTGCTGGCGTCATCGACTTTCCACAGGGTGAGCAGGAGCGAGGCGGCTCCGGCGTAGAGGAAGCCACGCCCAAGCCCGATCACCTCATCGACGCCTTTGACGATAGCGCGGCCAGTTTCGCACGCGCTTAACGTCAGCAGCGAACAGGATGAGAGATCAAGGTTAAAGACATCGATGGCATCCAGCTTGTTGTCAGCAAGCTGGATGTGCGAAAAGTTGGGGGCGTCGAGGCGGAACATGCCATGCGCGGCGATATGCACGATGGGACTATGCGCGCCTACCTCTTCCAGCAGCGATTTTGTCGCCGCGTCGTTGAGAGCCACAGGCGCGCCCAGCAGTCTCGCCACCGCCTCGGCCTCCTGGCGCGCAAAGGCCAGCCGCCCATTGTCTGAAAGGCCCATTACCAGCGAGTTTTGCAGATGAATCCCTTGCAAGCGAATGCTCTTACCGCGCTTGCGGCAGATGTCGTGCAGCGCGGCGGCGGGCAGGTAGGAGACGTTGATGCGTTCGATGACAAACTGCACGCCATCGAACAGGCAATGAAACGGCAGATAGTGCAGCAGGCCATAGGGAACGATGGTCAAATGTTCGCAGGCATCGAGGGCCGCTTCTACCGGCTTCAGCAGCACATCGTACAGGCGTTGCAAGAGTCCCAGGCTGTTTTCCTGCAAGCCTGCGAAGGCCGATGAGCGATCTTGCGCTCCACTGGCCTGCGCCGCCAGGTCAAGATTGACGCGCCAGAGCGAGAGCAAGCGTTCCAGCCGGGGAACGATGCCAGGAATGACCAGCGTATCCACGCCCGCGCGCGTCACCTGGAAGATGTACAGGTCGTTTTCGGTGAGGTAGTATTCCAGCATCAAGGTATTGCGCTCGAGCTTCTGCCACAGCGAAGTAATAATGCTGTCCGTCCATTTGGAACGCGAGCGCGAAACGAGGTCCCCCGCCAGGCGCAGTTGTATCTGTTCCAGCAGGTGTTCGATGCTGCGTTCGCGCTGCTGCATCTCCTGGCGCGCCTGCCCCGGCTTCATGGCGCGAACGCGCAGCACGGCGGTATCGCTCAAATTCGCCTCGTACTCCGCATCGTAAACAATCGAACTGTACCATGCCTGTTCTTCGCGCAGGTGCGCCAGATCTTCCAGGATGGCCTCGCTGGCCTTGTCCGCCGCGCGCAGGCGAATATCGATATTGTTGCGCAGATAGTCACCTAACACACGCGACTTGGCCTTTTCGACGTAAATGAGCGCCTGTTCCCTCCTCTGCTGCTTCAACGCCAGGATCATGGCGTGCTGGTACACCGCGCCTTTATCTTCGAGGAAGCTGCTGCGTTCGTCCAGCACGAGGTGGCTCTGCACGTCCTCGATGCCTTTAATCGCGCGTTCATAGTAGCTGGCTGCCGCCTGCGGGTTCTGGTGAAACTCGGCAATCTGGCCGAGCATGTAATCACAGCCATACTTCAAATCGAGCAGCCCTTGCCCCTGGGCAATGTCCAGCGCTTGCTGGCAAAGTTCCTGCGCGGACGCGGTATTGCCGAGATTGGCAAGGATGCGCGCCTGGAGCAGCGCAGCGCGCGCTAATTGCGGCAACGCCTCCTGTTCCGCGAAGGCATCGGCCACGAAACGCGCCTCGCGCAGGCTATCATGGTACTGTCCACTGACAAAGTAGAGTTCGGCCTGTTGCAAACGCACTTTGGAGGCCAGCGCCATAAAGCCCATTTCTTCCAGCACGCTTCTGGCCTCACGCAGCTTCTCGTGGGCGTCGGACAAATCACCCGCGAACATAGCAGCCTCGGCCTGATAGAGCAGGGACTGCGCCATATTGCTGCGATAACTCTGGGAGCGTCGGAAGAAGGTTACCAGTTCGCCTGCCAGCGAGTATGCTTCGCGCGAGCGGTTCAAACGCAACAGGCAGTTACAGATTTGTTGCGCTACCTCGGCGGCGGGCAATTCTAAAGAGTGGCTGTTAAAATACTCGCGGCTGCGATTGAAGAGCAGCAAAGCCTGGCTATAATGTCCCTGAGCGGCGAAAATCTCGGCGATATTCAGTTCCTCGCGCGCGACAGAAATTTTCTGATCGTCATGCGCCGCGAAGGTGGCACGCGCCTGTTGGTGCAAGGCGATGGCTTCGCGGAACCGGCCCAGCGCGGCCAGGGCAATAGCCTTGTTGCCGCGCGCCCGCGCAATCAGCAGATCGGCCTCTTCATTCAGCAACAGGTAGGTCTCAATGGCGCGATCATACAGGCGCACAGACTGCTCATACTGGCCGAGTTCAAAATGGATGATAGCGGCGTTCACGTCAATCTGCCCGGCGCGTTTGTGATTGTTATAGCGTATGAAGACTTCGCGCGCGGCGGCGGCATCGCGCAGGGCATCAGCCGTGAGATTCAACTGCAAACAGGCATTGACACGGCCAATGCGCGTGCGCGCCCAGCCGACCTCATCGCCAACGGAGAGAAATTCTTTACCAGCGGCATCCAGAAACTTGATAGCCTCCGCCTGGCGCCCCAGACGCCGCAGCGCGTCACCCCGCGTCATCAATCCCAGCGCGTGGGCATAGCGGCTGCCCGTTAGATCACCAATGCTCATCAAATGACCGGCCAGTTGATAGGCGCGATGCGTGTCATCATCCCAGCGTCTATCCGCTTCGCGTTTAATCGACTCGATCAATTGCTGCCGGTCATCGCCATTCAACGCAGGTATTTGTTTTTGCAGCACAGCGTAGCCCGCGCGTTCATCCATCTGCAGGAGCGCCATTACCAGATTTTGCGGTGTCATTCTGTTACTATTTCCAGAGTCATGCCGGGCGATTTGTAGGGACCAAAGCGGACGCGATCAATCGCGTCCCTACAAATCAACGTTGTTTTTCACCCAAATAGGCCCAACATTTATCGCTTGCTGACAATCACATCAAGTGAGCATATTCTAGCACGTTTCTTTTGTCTGTGTAAGATGGCTGTAACTGTTCGCACACAAGCCAGAGTAGGAGTGTCATCCTCCGCCATATGTCATCCTGAGCGCGGCGAAGGATCTCTCGTCAGCCCACGCGCAGATCCTTCGCCGCGCTCAGGATGACATATGGCGAGGAAAGACAGGTGGCGAGGAAGGACAGGTGGCGGCTCTACACCTGTCCTCACTGGATCAGGTTATCGTTTTACAACCAGGAAACGATAATCCAAACCATTTTACTACCATTTTCCCATCGATTTCTCTTAGCTTGATAGTATTCTTATGTACAGTGGAGGTTTATGGGTGGCGGAAAGTCAATCAATTCACAGGTATAAGAGGTATTAGTAGATGCAGGAACAGTCTGCCGTCCGCCAGGCGGCGAAATTCTCTTCACGACAAAAATGCCTGACATTACTGATCGTAACGCTTGCTTTCATAATAGGCGGCGCAGCCATCATCATCCCAGGCAATTTCATTGCTCACGCAAGTGGGGCAAGTATCACAGTCCTTCCAAAATCAGCCGCTTACTCCAACCAGCTATCGATCAGGCTGACAGGCGCGGGTTTCGCGGCCAACGAGTCGGTAAAAGTTTTCTGGGACTATAGCGGTCCCGGCACCGGCACGCTGAAAGTCACCGTCACAGCCAGCGCTACAGGAGCCTTCTCTACGCATTTTCCAATGCCGCTTGTGCCAACAGGGACCTATACAGTTGCCGCCGTCGGCCAGACATCGGGGTCGGTAGCCACCGGCATCACGCAGATTTTACCTCAAATGTATCTAAGTCCCAGAGCTTCCGGCGTGGGTACAACCATCTTCTTCTTCGGCAATGCCTATGCCGCCGGAGAGTCCGTCAACATCTACTGGAACTATACCGGCCCAGGCACAGGCACGCTGCTCACAACGGCTCTGGCGAACAGTACCGGTTCGTTTAAGGTGACGGCTAAAGTGCCATCGGGAACAGCCGCCGGTACCATTCCTGTTGTGGCTATCGGCCAGACGAGCAACGCTTCCGGCACTTTTGGCTTCATTCTCTATCCGCCTCTGCTGGCCCTCGCGCCGCTCTCAGGCGCTCCTGGCACCCTGCTTACCACAAGCGCATACGGATTTGCGGCTTTCGAGAAAGTCAATGTCTTCTGGAATAACGGAACCACCGCCAGTGCCAGTGGCACAGCGAACGCGAACGGCTATCTTGCCCCGGTGATGATCACTGTCCCGGCAAGTGCGATGCCAGCGAATTATACCGTAAAGACGGTTGGCGTCAAAAGCCAGACGGTCATTACCAATACCTTCTCGGTGGTAGGGCCGGGTACACTTTTCAGCACGTCATCTGGTCCTGTAAGCTCGCGTTTGACGCTTTCGGGCTTCGGCTACACGCCCGGCGAGACGATTAACACCCAGTGGAACTATACCGGGCCGGGAACGGGAACCACAGTTGCCACCGTAGCGGCGGGTGTTGATGGAGCCTTCACCACCACCTTTCTTATTCCTACAGCCATCGCGGGTGGTTATGCTGTGGCGGCAGTAGGCGCGACCAGCCATATCGTTACGCACCATACCTTTACGATCAACAGCGCAGTGGCGACAGACCCGTCCACTGCCTCTCCCGGCACCTCTACTAACGCCTCTGGCAGTGGTTTCCAGGCCGGAGAAACGGTGCAATTTTTCCTGGATAATGCGACCGGCACACCGCTTGCCAGCGCGCCAGCCAGTAGCGCTGGCAATGTGACCGCACCTATCGCGCTCCCGACCTCTACAACGCCGGGAGCGCATACGATTATCGGCGTCGGGCAGACGAGCGGCCTATCGTTTAATACACCTCTGACCATTGATACCAGTTGGGGAGATTTCGGTTTTGACACAGCGCACCACCGCTACAACCCCAACGAGTTCGGAGTGGGTACAGGCAACGTAGCCAGCCTGGTATCGAAATGGACGGCGGCGAGCGCGACAGGATTGCGTAGTTCACCCGTCTCCGGCAACGGTATCGTTTACATGGGTTCTCACGACGGTATCCTGACGGCCTATAATGCCAGCACCGGGGCTGTAAAATGGGTATTCAATACAAACACGCAGTTTGAAATAGCTTCAGCGCCTCTGCTCGATGCGCAGGCAGGTCTGGTCTTCGTTGGCACAATGGGCTTTGAAGACTCTGGCATCCCCTCACCTTTCTATGCCCTGAACGCGAAAACAGGCGCGCTCCTGTGGAGTGTTATTCTCCCCTGGAATAACTTCGGCTTCCCCAGCCTGGCCTTCAACACCATCTACATTGGCGCTTCCCACGAGGGCGGCAACGCTATGATTAACGCGCTCGATGAATTTACCGGGCATATTATCTGGCAACATGCCACAAACGGCGGTGACTGGGGAGCCGTCGCTGCCGATACGAGCACACATGCCGTCTTTACCGGAGTCGGCAACCCGGCCAATCAGATTCTTTCGCTGGATGCCTCCACCGGCGCGCTGAACTGGAGCTACCCGGTACCCAATTCCGGTGGGGATGATGATGTCGGCTCTGGCATTACGGTAGCAAATGGACTTGTCTATGCCGATAGCAAGAATGGCACTCTCTACGCGCTTAATGAAGGCACAGGAACGCTTGCCTGGTCAACCCCCGTTGGTACCGCCAACATAGGCAACGTCTCCTCACCCACCATTGGACCTGATAGCACGCTCTATGTCGGTTCGCTCGACGGCAACCTTTATGCTCTCAATTCGACGACGGGCGCAGTGCTATGGAAAACGCATGTGGGCGGCGGCATCGATAGCTCTCCGGCCATCGCCAATGGCGTCGTATACTTCGCCTCGTTTGACAAGAATATCTACGGGGTGAACGCCAGTACGGGCGCGGTATTGTGGAAATTTACAATGGGCAAGATGTCCTATGCCTCGCCTGTAATCGTCAACGACTGGGTGTACTGCGCGGCCAATAACGGCACGATCTACGCCTTCGGCCTGTAAACCTGCTTTAGCAGAGATAAATATCCTGCCTGTTTATGTCAGGCAGGATATTTATCCATCTTTCACATGTTCTCTTTTAATCAACCTTCTCTTGAAGGTTTAATTTATCGTTACACAAGTAGGTAATTATACCTATGTTGCAATTCTATAACCACAAACTTAGAAAAATCACTGATTCGTTACCCAATTTCCATTCCATCTCATCAATTATCGTCTATGCTAGCTTTGTATGCGTCTATGTACATCTACTCATTCATGTATATACCTGACCGCATATGAGCGCCATGTACGATTTTTCTGTTGAGAGGGAAAGCTGAGATTATGAACCAAAGACCGCGTCAATCTGGCACATTCAGTCAGCGTCTGTTACGAAAGAGATGGGGAATCGCCTTTCTAGCGTTGACATTAGTAATGGTCATTGCAGGCACCACTATTGGACTAACATATCATCAATCCGCCCACGCGGCGGGAGCCAGTTTGCTGGTATCGCCCAAAGGGGAAGCCTTTACGAAGATACCCATATCTGTACAAGGCTCCGGCTATGGGGCGAATGAGGCTGTCAATATTTACTGGAATTATACCGGTCCGGGTACCGGCACACTCATGAAGACTGTCAATAGCGACGGCGCTGGCTCTTTTAGCACCTCGTTCCGTCTCCCGCCTTCGCCAGCAGGCATGTATACCGTTGGCGGTGTTGGACAGACCTCCGGTTCAGTAGCGACAGGCACATTTCAGTTGTCACCCGGTCTAACTATTCTTCCGGTAGCGGGCGGCGCGGGTTCAAGCATGACTCTCTCTGGCAACGCATTTGGAGCCAGCGAGGCGGTAAAGATCTTCTGGAACTATACCGGCCCTGGCACCGGCACATTGCTCACCACAGCGAACAGCGACGTTAATGGATCATTCACCGTAAAGACTACCGTTCCCACAGGCAGTACGCAGGTCATCATTCCGGTCGTTGGTGTAGGGCAAACGAGTAATAGCACTGGCACCTTTACCTATATCGTCTATCCGCCCACGCTAGCCCTTGCGCCATTGAGCGGCTCGGCCAATATAGGTCTGGTAGTAAGCGCCTACGGCTTTGCGGGATTGGAAAAAGTCAATGTGTACTGGAACAACGGCGCTACCCCTGTAGCATCTGTCAAAACAACCAATTACGGCTATATGGGGCCAACTTCTATTCCCGTACCGGCAGGCACAACTCCGGGCAGCTACCAGGTCAAAGCAATCGGACAAACGACTCACCTGACCATCACCAACAACTACACCGTAGTTGCTCCCGCCTCAAACCTGCGCAGCGCAAGCGGGCCAGTGGGAACCAGCGAATACGTTACCGGGCAGGGCTATGCTCCTGGGGAGGCGGTCAACTTGCTCTGGAACTATACCGGACCTGGCACTGGTACGCAAGTCGCCAGCGTTGTCGCAGGTTTCGCGGGCAATATTACTGCCAGCTTCAACGTTCCCACCGCTACTACTGGTAACTATAAGGTAGCCGCCGTTGGCGCAACCAGCAACAGCGTCACCCAGAACGCATTTACCGTGAGCAATGGCGTGTTTGCCAATCCTGCCAGCCTGCCCCCCGGCACAAATCTTACAGCGGCAGGTAGCGGTTTCCAACCAGGAGAGATGGTAAATATTTTCCTGGATAGTAAATCTAATCCAAAATTGGGAACTGCTCCTACTGATGCGAATGGGAATATTAGCCAGTCCATCGGCATTCCTTCCGCCACCACTCCAGGCGCTCACAGTCTCATAGTGGTGGGAAGCACCAGCGGGCTGTCGTTCAATACTCCGGTTAGCGTAGACACCGCCTGGAACGATTTTGGTTTCGATCTCGCCCATGATCGCAATAACCCCTACGAGAACCAGTTGGGGGCCAGCAACGTCAGCCAGTTGCAAATGCGCTGGAAAACGCCGATGGGCAATGGCCTGTGGAGTTCTCCCGTCTACGCAAACGGCACGATCTACATGGTAACGGCGAATAGCATCCTGCGCGCCATCGATGCCGCCACAGGCACGGTGAAATGGCAGTTCGATACGGGCATGAATTTCAGAAACGTTTCAACGCCAGTAGTCGATATAGCCAATAATATGGTCTTTTTCGGCACACTGGCGCTCAAAGAAACCTACGTTCCCGCTCCTTTCTATGCCCTGAACGCAACAACCGGAGCCTTGATCTGGAGCGAACTCCTGCCCTGGAGCGATTTTGCTTTCCCAACCATCGCCTTCCATACCATTTACCTCGGCATGTCGCACGAGGCGCAATTCGCCATGCTCTACGCGCTTGACGAGTTTAGCGGGCATATTAACTGGGTTCACCCGACTAACGGTGGAGTCTGGGGAGCAGTAGGAGTTGACGTTAATACCAACACCGTCTTCTCCCTTATCGGCAACCCGACCGACCAGGTCGCTGCGTTCAATGCCACCACAGGAGCTATCGTGTGGCAATTCGTCCTATCCAATAGCGGGCAGGATGGACAGGAAGCCAGCTCACAAATTACAGTCGGCGGAAACGGGCTGATCTACGTCGATACCAAAACAGGCTTCGTCTACGCGCTTAACGAAAGTAACGGCACAGTCGCCTGGAAAGGCGCGACCGGGTTGAATAATATATCATCCCAGGCCGTTGCCAATGGCAAACTGTTTGTTGGCTCGGAGGACTCGAACTTCTACGCATTCAATGCAACGACAGGCGCGTTCCTCTGGAAAACGCCAATTGGCGCGCACGTCGATAGCTCTCCCGCCGTAGCCAATGGCGTCGTCTACTTTGGGTCATACAACAACAAAATATACGGGCTGGATGTCAATACTGGTCAGATTCTCTGGAGCTTTAGCACAAAGGGAGCCTCGCTAACCTCTCCCATTGTGGTCAATGGCTGGCTCTACAGCGGCTCCACTGATGGCAACCTCTACGCATTCAGCCTGTAACCAGGCACAT